>JBFWRA010000174.1:0-7216 GCA_050249155.1 Isosphaeraceae bacterium
AGCATCTCCGCCAGCCGCGTCTCGTATCGCTGTTCCATGACGGACTCCGCCAAACGCCGCCTCCTCGACGAAAGCAATTGGGGCGAAAGCAATTATACCAAGCACAGCACGGGATACAGTAGAACTAGCGAGCCAGGGGAGGTTCCAGGGAAGTCGGAGCGACAGGTGCGACAGGCGCGACGGGAGGTTTCGGGGGCTCGGGTGCGGCGGGTTCCTCGGGCCTTCGATCGCGCCGGGCGTCCTGGGGCTCCTCGACCCTCGCCGGCCGTTCTCGCGGCGTCCGGTCGGGGGCGGGGTCCCTCGCCGGCCGTTCATGTCGCGGCGACGGAGCGCTGAGCGGATCGGGTTGACGACGTGGCGTCGCGGCCTCGAAGGGGTCCGTTCTCGGGCGGGAGTCGGCCCCTTCGCGAGTCCGTCGGCCTTCCAGGGCTTCGAGGACTCGGTCAAGCTTCTTCTCCAGTGCGTCAAGCCTGCGCTGGTGGTCGAGCGTCCGTTCCTGAAGGACTTCCGGAACGCGCGCGGGAGCCAGCATCGGCCGGAAGTTGGGATCGCGAGTGGTCCGCGTCAGATTCTTCCCGGCGACCCTCGGGCGCTCGATCGGCGACCTGGGTGACCTCGCGGGAAGCTCTTCCCTTCGAGACGCGGGCTGGTTCAAGCTTCTCGCCCAGGCGTCGGCCACCTCGTGGATCTCCTGGAGGGCTCGGAACGCCTCGTCGAATCGTCCACGTTCCTGAAGTTCCCTCGCATGGGCCACGAGGGATTGGATCGAATCCGCGAACTCGGGTCGAGGCCGGGCCTCCTCTCGTTCTCGATTGGCCCCATCCCGGCGCGCCTCCTCCTCCCGGGCTTCCGCGCGTTCGCGGCGTTCGCCTTCCCGCTCGCGTCGCGGGGCCTCGTCCTGGAAGGCGTACACTCCGGCCCCCGTGAGCAGGGTCCCGGTCAACACGACCGCCGCGACGGCGGCGTTCTTGAGCGTTCCCATGAACATCGTTTGAAGTACTCCCTCGGTGAGCGACGCGGCGGCGGTCGAGACCAACCCGGCCGACGCGGCGTCGCGGGCCGCGAGCGTCAGCGCGGCCCTGGCTGTGCTGTCCACGAGCGTGATCGGCCAGGAAATCGAACCGGAGAGACCGGGGAGTCCGACCACCAGCGACGGGGCGAGCCCCCGACGTTCGAGCCGGCCTCGCAGGCGTTCCCTGGCCCTCGCCAGTCGGCTGCGGACCGTGCCCACCGGCCAGCCCAGACGCGACGCGGCCTGCTCGTGAGTCAACCCTTGCAGGTAGCAATGCACGACGGCGGTCCGGAGGGCCGAGGGGAGCCGGTCCACCTCCTCCCAGATCACCGCCCCGGTGTCGTCGGAGCGTGGCTCCGTCGTCCAGGGCCGAGTCGACCCGGCGGCCGTCTCGACGACCTTGCGCCGGGCCGACTCCGTCCGGGCCCGTCGCGCGACCCGGCGCGCCACGCCGTACAGCCAGGCGCCGAGCGAGTCGTGCCGGCGAACCGAGTTCGCCTTCCTCATGAGCACGAGGAAGGTCGCCTGAAAGGCGTCCCGCGCGTCGTTGGAATCGGTCAGCGCCTGTGAGCAGACCCGCCAGACCATCGCCCCGTGCCGCTCGATCAGGGCGGCGAACGCCGCTTCGGCGGCCTCGTCATGACGTTCGGCGAACCGCTCCAGAAGCTGGCCGTCGGAGAGCCCCGACGCCGTTCCGAACCGGAACAGTGCCTCCAACGCTCCGCGAGACGACCGACGACCCACACGTCGCGACATCCGAACCTCCGTCGTTCCCCCTGGCCTTCCATAGTGCCTTGAGGGGACGCCGATCGATCCGGTTTTTTTCCAAAGATCCAGGAAGAACGTGGGCGATTCGCGCGGAAGCTCTCTGGAGATGGGAACTTACGACGAGTTGGAATCGCCGCGATCTCACCGATGCCAGGGTGTCATGAACGACGTGACTCGACCGATTCCTGGGAGGGTGGCGGGTGGTCTCGCTCGCGAGACCCCGGCGTGGAGGACCCTCGAATTGGGGTCTCGCGAACGAGACCACGAGCTAGCCGTCGATTGACCCGAGCCGCCTCGGGACGAATCGCTTCGATCCGAGGCCCGGGCGATTCCGGGTCACGCGAGCTTTGACCCGGGCACCCGGACCCCTGGAACTCGGGACGTGATCGCCGGCCTGGTCCTCAGCGTGAGTCGCGCGTCGCGAGGGCTTCCACGCCGGCGCGGATCGCCACGAGGTGGACACTCCCCGAGCGGTTGCTGACGGCGATCAGGCCCCGCTGGGGCGCGTAGGCGACCCCCATCGGGCGAATCCTGGACAGGCCGATCGAGCCACTCCGAAGCGTGAGCCTCCCCAGCGATCGGCGTCGAGAGGGGAAGTACAACTCCAGGCCGGAGTCCCTCGGCAGGGTCGCCGCCACGCATTCCCCGAAGCCCGCCAGTGGCACCAGCGCCCCTTCGCTTCCCGAGGCCACCGGCATCACGATCCGGTCCTCGCCGAACCGCGACGGGTACGGCAAATCGAGGTCCGGGAGGCGGGAACGGCCCAGCAGCCTGGGCTCGGTCGGGTTTTCGAGCCAGACCGCCGCGACGGCGTTCGAGCCCAGTAGAGTGACCGCGGCCGCCTTGCCAGAGCTCGAAAGCGTGAGCCGTTCCGGGTCGTCGCCGGCCTCCTCGAAGGTCACCCTCCCGAGGGGCTCCGCCTGATTGGCTTCGTTCGGGAATTCGAAGACTTCGAGAGCGGGCGAGGGTCGGTTGGGTTCTCCCTCGGCCCTCCCGGAGGTCAGGACGTAAACATATCGGCCGTCCGGGGACGCGGCGAGATCGTCGGGATAGAACCCGACGCGGACCCGGTCTCCCAGGGCGTCGCCCTGGAAGTCGAACGTCTCAAGCCAACCAGGCTCGATATGACGATTGTCGCCCGGGGGTCGTGAAAGAATGAGCAATCGATCGCGGGTCGGCCAGACGGCCACGGGCACCCCCGCCATCTCCAGGTCGCGGAGCGGGACCAGTTCCTCCCGCTCGTCGACCCGGTAGATCATGACCCGACGGTAGCGCGGGCAGGTCACGACCAGCAGATTGCCGTCGTCGGCGAAGGCCAGGCGCTCGGCCCGCTGGTGCCCGGTCGAGGCGTGCGCGACCTCGCGAATCGCGTAGCGGCCCACGCGCAGGACCTGGGGTCGGGTCGCCTGTTCGAGGAAGACGTACGCACCCAGCCCGATTCCCGAAAGCGCCGCCAGACCCACGACCCAGCCCACCGAGATCCGCCCCGACGGCGAACTGGTCGGTGGTCTTCGGCGCAGCTTGACCCTCGGCTCCGTCCCCGCGCGAACCCTGCCCAGGTTCGCCCGGTGTCGGTAAAACAGCATCGCCAGCAACGCGACGGTCACCAGGCTCATGGCGATCTCGTCCCCAGACCACGGGGCCTCGGTCCTCGCGAAATGGGTCGCGACGAACGCGATTCCTCCGACGAGCGAGGATATGGAAACATAACGATTGATCGCGAGTGATCCAAGGAACCCGAGCGCGGCCGCCAGGCTGGCCCAGGGGTCCAGGGCCGTCAACGCGCCGAGGCTGGTGGCGACCCCCTTGCCCCCCTTGAATCCGAGATAGAGCGGGTAGTTGTGCCCAAGGATGGTCGCGAGCCCCACCAGGACCGGGAGCGCCGGTGTGACCGCCTGGCCGGCGTTCTCGGCCACGATTCGAGGGAACCCCAGGGTCGGCAGGAGCCCCTTGGACAGGTCCAACGCGAAGACGAGGAGGAAGTAGCGGAACCCGAAGAGCCTTCCGACGTTGGTCGCCCCGATGTTGCCGGAGCCGACCGTCCTGACGTCGACCCCTTTCCACCAGCGCCCGATCAGGTAGCCGAACGGGATCGAGCCGATCAGGTAGGCGGCGGCGACGGCCATGACGGAGAGGAGCGTCGGGTTCACGGCTGGAAGTCCTCTCGGGGAAAGAGCGTGGTGGAAACCGAGATGGGGGCGTGCGAGGCGGTCCGAGGGGAGGTGTGAGGCCCCCTGGGGGCGTGCTCGACGTCGACCTTGAGCCTGGGACGCTCGGGTTCTCCCAGGAACTCGATCCGCCGGGCGCCGAAGATCTCGTTGGCCGTGGCGTAATCGTCGTGCCGCCCGATATCGAGCCAGTAGCAGGGCTGGCGGAAGCAATGCACCGCGTGTCCCTCGGCCCGCATCGTTTCGAGCAATTCGGGCATGGTCAGCGCGGTGCCGGGCCGAAGGAAATCCCAGGCGGTGGGGTCGAGGATGTAGATCCCCATGCTCACCTGAAACGAGAACTCGGGCTTTTCTCGATAACCGGCGAGAATATGCGGTGACTCGCCAAACTCCAGGACGCCAAAGTCGATCCTCACCTCTCGGGGGTACGAGGCGATCGTCGCCGAGGCCCCTCCCGACCGATGGTAGTCGTACATCGCGCCGAGGTCGAGCGTGGTGAGGACGTCGCCGTTGATGACGAGCACCGGCTCGTTCGGGCGATCGAGCAGGGTGAGCCCGCCCGCGGTGCCCAGCGGGCTGGTCTCTCGGCGGTAGTCCAGCTTGGTACCGAATTTGCGGCCGTCGCCGCAGAACGCCTCGATCAACTCGGTCAAATAGCCGGTGATCACGGTCACGTCGCGAAACCCGAACCGGGCGAGCTGACGGAGCACGACCTCGATGATGGGCATCGGGTCGTCGTCCCCCAGCGGCATGAGTGGCTTGGGAAACACATGGGTGAAGGGGCGGAGCCTGGTCCCCTTTCCGCCCGCGAGTAGCACGGCCTTCATGGCGTGACGCTCCTTGACGTTCCTGTCCCTGGAATCGTGGATGGGATCAAAGCGCGATTCGCTTCCCCTGGGTCGTTCTTTCTGGACGTCCCCAGTGTGGCGGACGCGGGGATTTGTTCGCGGCCACCTCCTCGAACACCCGGATGAGCGCGGCGACGTGCCGGTCCATGGATTGTTCCGCCCCCAGCGCCGCGGCCCTGATGGACGCCGCGGCCCGCCTGGAGTCGTCGGTCATGTGATCGATCGCGCTGACGAGTTCGCCGACGGCGTCGGGTTCGGTGATCACGTAGCCCTCCTGGCCGTCGGTGATCAATTCCCCCGCGCCGTTGCAAGCGGTCGTGATGACCGGAAGCCCGCTCGTCAGCGCCTCGAACACGACCAGCGAGCACGGGTCATAATACGTCGGCGAGACGAAGAAGTCGCAACCGTGATAACACGCCCGGATATCGGGATAAAACCCCAGCAGGTGAACCTGCCCGGTCAGGCCGAGGCGTCGGGTCAACCGACGAAACGGACCGAGGGAACCCCCGCCGCAAACGACAAGATGGACCGGTCGCCCTCCCGGATCGCGGTCCCGGCGCTGGGCCAGGGCCGTCAACAAGGGCTTCAAACCCTTCAACCAGAAGTTGTGCCCCACGAAGAGCCCGGCCAGGTCGCCCGCGGCGAGCCCCAACTGGTTCCGAAACGCGCAGCGCAGCGCTCCGGGCTGCCCGACCTTCAGCCGGTCCGGGTCGATCGCGTTGGGAATGACGTGAATTCGACTCCTCGCGACGTGATGATACTGTTGAATGTGACCCATCACCATGCGACTCACCGCGACGACCCGGCTCGCCCGGTCGGGCGCGTACTGCTTCCGCTCGATCGCTCGATAGACCCAGTGCTTCGGGTTGGATCGCTTGCTCAGGAGATAGAGCGACCGACGCCAGCCGGCGGGATATCGCCGGGCGTTGGCTTCCAGGCTTCCGCCGTGGACTCCTCCTTGAGGAATGATCACGTCATGGTGCCAGGTGTTGATGAAGCCCACGGTGCAATCGTGGTCGGAGTCGCGCAGGGCCGCCTCGGAGTTCCTGGCGAAGGCGAGGACCCTGCCGATGCGCGTTCGCCCAGGCGCGGGGACGTGGAACGTGCGCACCTCGGGCGGCAGGGCGTCGTCCTTCCAGGACTCGGCGAAGAGGTCGACCTGGTGGCCCAGGCGCGTGAGCCGTTGGCAGAGGTCGGCCACGTAGGTCTCGGCCCCTCCCTTGCTCGGGTCGACTCTCTGAAAGTTCAAAGCGAGGCGCATGGCGGCCGATCCTTCGTCAAGGGAGGTTGTGGCGGAGGTAGCGAACCGCCTTCTGGCGGACCATCCAGGCCTGAGCGCGCGGCCAGACGACCGGGACCCGTCGCAGGTAATGAACCCAGAACCGCGAGGCGTCGCGGGGCGAGACGCCCTCCACCCCATGCGCGGAGTACAGGAGCTGGCCCAGGTCCTTCCAGCGCCAGCGGTCGGGCCAGAGGCGGTGTTCACCCAGTCGATGCAGGTCGATCAGGGCGAGCCGGCTCCCGGGCCGATCGAGTCGACTCATATCGAGATAGAAGTGGCAAAGATAAAGGTCCTTGTGAAAGACCCTCGCGCGATGCAGCCTCGCGGTGATCTCGGCGGCCTCGCGGACCAGCGCCCGTTTGAGCCGGTCGAACGCGAGCGGCGGCAAGCGCCTGGAGAGTTCGGGAAGCGCCTCGTGCAGGGGGAGGGAGCCGGTCAACTCGGCGACCATGAGGAAGCTCTGGAGTCGTCCCCAGGGGCCGATCCATTCCCCCGCCGCGACGACTTCCGGGACCGCGATCCCCAGGGACTCGGCTCGGGCGAGGTGCGCGAACTCGGCGCCGCCAGGGGTGTGCCGGCCCGAGGGGTTCACCAAGGCGGCGATCCGGGAGGTCCAGGGCAAGCGGTAGTGCCGCTTCAGGTAAACCGCGACGTCGCCGTCGGGGCCGTGAAAGACGACCCTGGCGGTCGACCGGCCCTGCTTCGCGTGGAATCGGTCGTGGGAGACCAACTCCATCACCGAGGACTCCAGGTCCGGCGGCAGGGCGCGGCCGTGGCGCTCATTCCGCCAGAACCAGCCGGTCCCTCGGGTGAGCCGTTTCCAGAGCGAGCCGCCAGAAGTCGACCCTGGGTTCATGGCCTGAGTCCCTCCCAGGACGCCGGAGGTCGGAACCGGAACAGTCGGACGCCGATCCCCTCGCCCCCTTCGCGGGAGGGGAAGCTCGCCACGAGCGTTCCGGCGTGGCCAAGCAAGGCCCGAAGGGTCGCGCCCCGGGGGCTTCCCGCCTGAAACTCATCCTCGCCGACCACGACGTAGCTCAGCCGGGAATCGGTCAACGCCTGGCGAACGTGCCAGTAATCGTACGAAGGGGTTTCCGAGACGAACGTCGCCCAGCCTCGGGTGTCAAGCACGGCCTCA
>JBFWRA010000175.1:0-7162 GCA_050249155.1 Isosphaeraceae bacterium
GAGGGCCGTCGGGGCGACGAACGTGACGGTCGCCTTGCCGTCGGCCCCGGTGACGACGCTCGGGTTCCAGTAGGCGGTCTCGACGAACCGCTCTCGGGGACGAGGAGCGATCGAGACGCCCGCTTCCCGAGCGGCGGCCTTGCCGAGGAACTCCACCCTGGCAGCACCCAATCCCAGTTCGCTTTTCGCCTTCGAGTCCGACTCGGAGAGGCGCCGACGCAACGCCTCGCCCTGCTGGCCCATACCCATACCCATGCCAAACGCCGCGGATTGATCCTCCAGGCCCTCGCCCGACGCCATTCCGGGCATGCCAGCCCGCCCGGCCATCATTCCGCCGCCCCTCATGCCCCCCCCCATGCCTCCCATCGCCCCAAAGCCAGGATCGGCGGGAGCCGCGGGGACCGCCATGGGCGCGGGCATGTTCAATTGAACCTGATCCTGAGCGTCGCGCACCACCCGGCCGCGCTCGGCGAGGTTGGCGGCCAGCGCGTCGGCGCGCTCGGTCTCCTCGACCAACGCCTCGGCCACGGGGACGGTCTCGGGGGTGTAGTCGAAGGTGTTCGTCGAGCCGGTCGTGAACCCGAGCGTCCGGATCTGATCGTAAAAGAACTCGTCAATCGGAGGCAGCTTGTCCCCGAACAATCGCAGCAGCGATCGGTCGATCAGGGCCAGGGAGAGTTCCGCGGCCACGGGCCGGCCGAGCTGGTCCACCGTCGAAATCTCGACGGTCACCTCCTCGCCAGGGCCGACGGCCGGTTTCGTGGGGCGGATCGTGACCTGGAGGTCGCGCTCGACGTCGAATTCGAGGGACGCCTCGTCGAATCGGGTCCCGGTCATCCTCGCGGCGGCCAGCGTGAAGTTGGGGAACTGCGGGCCGTCCACGGTCCAGGCCACCGCGTTGTTCCCTTCGCTCAGCGCGACGATCCGGTAACTCAGGATGCGGTCGGCCTCCCAGGTGAGCAGCGCGGTGCCGCTGGCCCCTCGGCTGTGCAGGTTGACCGACGCCTCCTCGCCCACCTTGTAGGACTGCCGATCCGACAGCAGGAGGAGCTGGGTTTCCCCCTTTTCTCCCGAGATCTCCAGGGCCAGATCCTCGACGACGGGATTACCGAATCGATCGGTCCCCGACACCCTGACGAGATAGGTGCCCCCCTCCGCATCGTCGGCCTTCATCGAGAGTTTCGCGACGCCTGTTTTCGGTTCGGTCGCGATCGACTTCCGAGAGACCTCGCGCTCGGTGGTCCGATTCGCCCGGGTCTCTTGCTTCAGAAGCGCGACGTTCAGCGACTGGCCGATCGGTTCCCCCAGAAAGTCCCTGGTCGTCGTGGTGACGAGGAACGACTCTCCCGAGAGATAGGTGTCTCGGGTGGTCTCGATGGCGATGGAAAACGCCCGGACCACCAGCGCCACGTTCGCGGAGGCGGCCACGTTGTCCTGTGTGAGCTGGGCGATCAGGCCCAGGGTCTGCTCCTCGGCGAAACCGACCGTGGGAAACTCGACGTGGAACTTGCCCGCGGCGTCGGTCTCACCACGAACGACCTGGCCGTCGGGCAATCCCACCGCGATGGGGCGGCCTCCCGCGGGCGCTCCGTACTGGTAGCGCGCGACCAGGTCGGCGGAGACGGTCTCGCCACGGAAGTAGACCGTCTTGGGGAGTTCGAAACTGAGGTCGATCGCTTCGAGCCGATAGGACTGGACCTCGAAGGTCCCTGTGAATTCGCTCTTGCCAGGCTGGTGCAGGCGAACCCGGTAGGTCCCGATCGGGGCCCCCGCGTCCAGGGGAAGCGTCTGGTGAAAGGTGCCGAATTCCGAGAGCGCGACGTCCCTGGCCACGATCTGTCGGCCCCGGGCGTCGGTCACTTCAAGCTTGTAAACGGCCTTGGGCGAGACGGCGTATTGGCCGTCGTGGATCTCGCGGACGACCCCGCGGAGGGCGACTTGCTGGCCAGGTCGGTACGCGGGTCGATCGGTGTAAAGATAGGCGCGCGGGCTCAGCCCCCGGGCGAGCGTCTCCGAGATCTCCGCGACGTTGCCCGCGACGTGCGGACCGTCGATCACCAGGAAGTCGAACGACGTTCCCAGCGCGCGGGGCGTCTCCCACTTCTGAATCGACACGCCGTCGGCACCCGTTTTCGTTTCGAGGATGACCTTGCCATCCTGCGCGACCAGAACCCGGGCGTTCGGTCGACCCTTGCCGGTTTTCATGTCCTGGGCGAATACCAGGAGATGTTCGTTCGAGGACTTCACGATCGCGTCCACGTCGCTTCCGATCACGAGCGTGGTGGCCTGGAGGTGCTTCTCGTCGGTGACCTTGACGACGTGGACCCCGGGGACCTTGAGCTTGTCGAGGTCGTAGGTCGTCTCGATCGGCTTGAACCTGGCGTACTTCGGGACCGGAACGGTCCATTCGGCGTCGGGGGCGACCAGGCCGATATCCAGCGCCTCGACTCCGTCCATCTCGTGCTTCTTGCGGAAGTAGGACTCGGCGTCGAGCTTGTAGGCGCTGAAGGTGAGGGACTCGAGGTTCCTCGTGGTGACCTTGAGGTGGGGGGTCTCTCCCGATCGGAAGGTCCGTGGCGTGACGACCCGCAGGACCCTGGACTCCATCACGGCGACCCGCTGCGCGCCCCGCGAGCGCCAGGGTTCGACGGCGATCTTTCGAAACCGTTCGATCGCCCCCTCGGGGTCTCCCTTCTCGGTCTCGTGGATCGCGGCGATCTGAAACTGCGCGTGGGCGGCGGGTTCACTGTCGGGGAACTTGCTCAGCAGCGGTTCCCAGGCGGCGATCGCCCGGTCGTGCTTCTTCTCGGTTTGGAACGACTCGCCGACCTTGAAGAGCAGGTCGGGCACCCGGCTATCCAGTGGGTTCTGGCTGACGAACGCCTGCCAGGCGGCCCTGGCCTCGTCGTAACGTTCCTGGGCGAGGTGGTCCTCGGCGATCAGGAGTCGCGCCCCCACGATCGCGCTCTGAGCGGCGGCGCTCTGGGGTCCGTTGGGGAACTTGGCGAGATAACCCCGCCAGGCGGCGATCGCCTCGTCGAATTTCCTCTGTCCCTGGAGGATCTCACCGACCTGGTAGGTCGCGGTCATCGTCAGTTCGGCCAGGTCGCGCTTGGCCTCGTCGGACTCGGCGCGGAAGCCTTCGTCACCCAGGAACCGGCCGAAGGCCGACAGCGCCCGCTCGCTCTTTCCCCTGGCCAGCGCGGAGGCGCCGATCTGATAGGCGGCCTTGACCGCCAGCGGATGCGCCGGGTACGCCTCCAGGTAGCGCTCCAGGGCGGCGATCCCCAGGTTCAAACTGGTGTCGTTGGGGGGGGTGGGCACGCCGTGGGTCAGGGCGATCCCATAGAGCGCCTTGGCCCGGAAGTCGGCGGCGGCCTTCGCGTCCCCCTCTTTGCCCTGAAGGTCTCGGGCGAGGTCGGTCCAGGTCAACCGAGCGGGCAACGCCTGGCCCGATTCGCGTTGCGATTCCCCCAGCAAGTAACGCGCCTCGATCCGATCCACCCCTTGCGGGAACTCCTTGAGATAGTTCTGAAAGTCCAGGATCGCCTTCGCGTGATCCCCCGATTGGCGCGCCGCTCTGGCCATCTCGAAGAGGAGACTGGCGCGGATCGCGCTCCCCTTCGCCAGCGAACGGGCCTGGGCGAGCAGCTCGTAGGCCGCCTTGGGGTCGGCGGGAGTGACGGGGTCGTCTGGCTTGAGGAGGCGGCGGGCGAAGTTCTGGTAAACCTCGGCGAGTTGGTCCTTGCGCCCGCCGGAGAGCAGGGATTCCGCCTCGGCCCTGGCGAGGGCCTCGGCTTCCGAAGCGCGGCCCGCGGCGAGTTCGACGGCGGCCAGTTCCGCCCGGATCTTGGCCGACCATCGCCCCTGGGGCGCGGAGTCAAGGGCCTGTTTGAGGGTCGCTCGGGCCGCGTCGGGCCTGCCATCGAGCCGCTGGGCGATGCCCTTGATCCAGGCCGCGTACGCCTTCTCCGAGGCGTCGGTCGACTTCGCCTCCCACGCGGTGAGTTCCGACTCCGCGACGTCGTAACGCCCCTCCTGAAGCGCCGCGACCGTGGTCGCGGGCAGGACCGGGGCCGCTGGCGTGATGACCGTCTTCGCCGAGATCACCCGAGCCTCCCGATTCTCGCCGGGGCCCTCGGCGGTCGCGAATTCGGGCCCGATGACCAGTGCCGCCGACGCCAACAGGGCGGGCCAGGCGGCTTGGCGAAGGCAGGTGGATCGGCTAGGTCGTCGCACGGCGAGATCCTCCCTCGAATGGGAACGTCCAGGACCGAGACGGAACCGAGTTCAACGGCGGAGCCCTCATACGACTTGGACGCCTGGTCCCTCTCCGGCGTTCGACGGCGTGACCGAGTTTCCTCGGAGACATGACCGCGAACGTGTGTCGGAGGCGCGAATCCGCCAGCGTCTGAACCGATCGGGCCCGAATCGCGGAGAAAACCGCGACGGGGGCACTCCCCCGACACAATAAACGATCCCAGGGCCGAATACTTAGATGAATCCATTCGTCAGCAGGACAGGGAACGGGCGATCGAGCGTCGAGACCCGCTCGATCGTCGGTCCGAAAACCCTTGACTCCAGGATCTTTCGTCTCGGAGGGTGGTCCCCTGCCGCGGAATTTCGGTGGGGCCTGTCGGGGGTTGGCGACGGATTTCGATCAAACACGTGAGGGGTCGTCATCCCGCGGGTCGTCGCGTCGACCCGGCCGGCGTCAGACGGAGCCCTCGCGACACTTGGGATGGGGTTTATCCGAACCTTGAAGGCGATCCTGGGCGAATCTCTGGCGAGCCTTTCCCCCTGGCGTGCGACCGCCGCGAGGGTCGGCTCGGCGTTTTCTCCGCGACGGGGCGCGCGGGTGGCCAGGCCGCGTGTCGAACCGCTTGAACCGCGATGGCTCCTCTCCGGAACCCTCGGGGACGAGTCGCTGGCGAGGCTGTCCGATCACGACCCCGTCCTCGGCACGGAACTCGACGCGCCGGTCCAGGCCCCGGTTTCGGATTTCGGTCACCTCTCTGGCGGAACCAGGATGCCGATCGAGGCGGCGTCTCGCGCTCGGCCCTTGCCGGTCTCCCTGTTCCAGACGATCGCCGGCGAGGTTGGACCCTCAAACCCCTCGATGACGTACCGCGTCCCGATCGGACCCGAAACGGCCGGGATGATCGTCCGACTTCGACAGCCGGAGGCGGGCCGCCCGCTCCTGGCGGATCTCGCCATGTACGACGAGGATGGGAATCCCGACATGGTCGTCGGGCCAACCCAGGGGACCACGGCGCTCTGGCTCCACTGGCGCCCCACGCCGGGAGATGACGGGCGGCTTCCCAGGGCGGTTTATCTCCAAGTGCGATTCAATCTCGACGGACTTGGCGTCGTCGACGATTCGGGCCTGGACCTTCCCCTCGCCGACCAGAGCGGAGGGGCGTTCCCGGGGGGCCGGTTCCTCCTGGAGATCGAGCGGGAGTGGAACGCGTCGCTGGACTTGGGTGCGGGAGGCGCGCCGGGTTCAAGCTCATTGGATCCAGGGCCCGCCGCGCCGCGTCCACCGTGGGCTCCGCCGATTCTCGAGTCGAAGGCCGAGGTTCTCGCCACCGAACGCCTTCGGGGAGGGACGGTCGACGCGCCGGTGGTCCTGGGATTGCCGACGGGGCCCCTGCCCTTGATGGCGGCCGGGCCGTTCGGGGGAATTCTGTCGAACAAGGCCTCAGCCCCTGTTGAGGACCCTCGCGACCCCGCGACCACCGACCTGGTCCTGAACCAACGTCCCGCGCAAGCGCCCAGGTCGCGCGCGTCCGCGCAGAGCGAGGCGGGAAACTCGGATGCCCTGGACGACGAATCGACGATCCTCGACGACCCGGCCCTGGCCGAGGTGCGGGCCGCGGGCGCATTCCCCTTGCTGGGCTCCTCCGCGCGGGGAACCCCCACGAGAAAAGGGCTGGCCACTCCGACCCTGGCCTCGATGGCCAGGCACACGCCTCCGCCTCCGCCCCCACCGGACGTCCGAATCGAGGCGCGCGGCGCGGGCGAAGCACCCGAGTCGGAGCGGATCAGGGCGGAACGTTCCCGAACGCTTCGCCGCCTGTCCGTGACTTCCGCGACCCTGGTGGCCCTGTTGGCGACACTCTCGCCCCACCTTCCCGGCCTGATCGAGCCAATCCGAATCAGGACCGACTCGATGCGACGTCGGGGCGCGAAGCGAGCCGAGGGCGAGGTCTGAGCGTTCTCGATCGGACCGTGGGTTCAGAATCGGCCGGTCCAGGCGGATCGTGCCAGACCGTGGACGCGACTCCAGAGCGCGGGGCGGTGAGGCAGGCAACGCGCGTAGGCGAGAGCGATCGGTAACGCGAGTTGGAGACGCCCCTCCGCCCAGGCCGCGGCCTGTTCGAGATCGGCGATCGCGGCGTCGTACTGACCACTGGCGAGGAAGGCGCGCGCCCGTCCGAGAAACGCCGAGGGGTCTTCCGCGTCGTGACCGAGGGCCAACGTCCATTCCTGGACGGCCTGGCGGGGATCACCACTCGCGAGCATCGCCGCGGCGCGCGTGGCCCGATAGTCGGAGCCGTCGGTTCCCAGGGATCGCGCCCGCTCCAGGTCGCTCAGAGCGCGGTTCGGATCCGAGGAGAGGATCGCGAGTCGAGCGCGAAGGACCCACAGCGCGGGGGATTCCGGGTCGATCGCCAGAGCCCGTTCGATCTCTTCGCTGGCCTCGGGTCGACGGTCGCAGGCGAGGAGAATCTGGGCGAGCGCCTGCCGGGATCGCGTGTTCGTCGGCGCGTCCTCCACGACGGCGGTCGCCTCGGCGACAGCCTCGCGAGCGCGTCCCAGCCGGGCCAGGGCGACCGCGCGATTGAGCCTCCCGACCAGCGCCTCGGGGGACCGCCGGGCCCCCTGCTTCATGGCGGGAACGGGTGCGTCGGCCAGCCGCCGGAGGTCCGCTCGCAGGCTCGGCCCCTGAAGGGGAAGGGCGGCCAGGGCATTCGGATCCGAGAGGCGGAGCGACTCGAAGCGACCCAGGGCCAGCAGCGCCCGGACCCTCAGGCGGTCGGCCCGAGGGGTCGGCGCCGTCGTCATCGAGGCATTGGCATCGGCCAGGGCCTCCCGGGGACGGCCTCCCGCGAGCCTCGCCAACGCGCGAAACCCCAGCCACTCGGCCCGTGAGGAACCC
>JBFWRA010000176.1:0-7152 GCA_050249155.1 Isosphaeraceae bacterium
GAAGTTTGAAGACGGTCTCGGGGTTGAACAGGTGGAACTCCCCGTCCCGACGCCACTGGTACTGGCCCCCTTCCTCCAGCGAGAGGGGACCGGCCTCGCGCTCGCCGTAGGCCCTGCGGTGGTGGAAGAGGGTTTCCCTGGCGATCTCTTCCAGGCCGATCCCTCCGATTCGTGAGGAGGTCTTGGCGAAGTAGGTGTCGACGAATTCCTGGTTCAGGCCGATCGCCTCGAAGTTCTGGGCCCCTCGGTAGCTCTGGATCGTGGAGATGCCCATCTTGGACATGACCTTCACGACGCCCTTCTTGATCGCCTTGCGGTAGCGGTAGACCGCCTCGGCGTGGTCGAGCTCGGGCTTGATGAAGCCCTGACCGATCATCTGGTCGAGGGTTTCGAAGGCCAGGTAGGGGTTGATCGTTCCGGCGCCGTAGCCCAGGAGAAGGGCGGCATGGTGGACTTCCCGGGCGTCGCCGCATTCGACGATCACGCCCGCCTTGGTGCGCAGGCCCTTGTGGACGAGGTGGTGGTGTAGACCGGCGGTCGCCAGCAGCGAGGGGATCGGGGCGAATTCGGCGTTGACGCCTCGATCGGAAAGGATGATCAGATTGGCACCCTCCTCGATCGCCTCGACGGCCTTCTGAAAGATCGCGTCGAGCGCCAGACGCAAACCCTCCGCGCCTTCGACCGCTCGGAAAAGGGTCGGGAGCGTGACCGACTTGAACCCTCGCCAGCCGTCGAGCTGCTTGAGCTTGGCGAGTTCGTCATTGTCGATCACGGGCATGTCGATGGAGATCTGCCGGCAGTTCTCGGGCCTGGCGTCCAGCAGGTTGCCTTCCCCGCCCGCCCCCGTGAAGACCGAGGTGACCAGTTCCTCTCGGATCGCGTCGAGGGGAGGGTTGGTGACCTGCGCGAAGAGCTGCTGGAAGTAGTTGAACAGCGGCTGGGCGCGGTCCGAGAGCACGGCCAGGGGGGTGTCCGTGCCCATGGAGCCAATCGCCTCCTCACCCTGGTTGCCCATCGGGCCGAGGATGTACTTGACGTCTTCCAGGGTGTATCCGAAGGCCACCTGGCGCTGAAGGAGCGTGTCCTCGTCGGGGACGCCGTCGCCGTCGCGGTCGTCGTTCGGAGGCGCGGCGGGGACCTCGGCCAGGGGCACCATGTACTCGCGGAGCCACTTGCCGTAGGGCTGGGCGGTCGCGATCGTGTGCTTGAGTTCCTCGTCGTCGACGATCCGGCCCTGTTCCATGTCCACGAGGAACATCTTGCCCGGTTCGAGCCGCCCTTTCTTGACGATCTCCTCGGGAGCGAACTCCAGGGCCCCGACTTCCGAGGCCATGACCACCAGGTCGTCCCGGGTCACGACGTAACGGCTGGGTCGCAGGCCGTTTCGGTCCAGGACCGCCCCGATGGCCTTGCCGTCGGTGAACCCGATCGACGCGGGACCGTCCCAGGGCTCCATCAGGCAGGAATGATAGGCGTAAAAGTCTTTTTTCGCCTGGGACATCGTCTCATGATTTTCCCAGGCTTCGGGGATGAGCATCATCATCGCCCTGGGCAGGCTGTAGCCACTCTTGACCAGCAGCTCCACCGCGTTGTCCAGGCAGGCGGTGTCGCTCAATCCCTCGCGGATCACTGGCAACAGCTTGGCGACGTCCCCCGGCTCGTAAAGTTCCGAGGCGAACAGCGCCTCCCGGGCTCGCATCCAATTGAGGTTGCCGCGCAGCGTGTTGATCTCGCCGTTGTGCGAGATCATCCGGTAGGGGTGGGCCAGCTCCCAGCTGGGGAACGTGTTGGTGCTGAACCGGGAGTGGAACATGCAGAACGCCGAGGTGAACCGAGGGTCCCCCAGGTCGTCCGCGTAGTACACTGGAACCTGTTCCGGCGTGAGCATACCTTTGTAGACGACGGTCCGGCAGGACATGCTCGAAAAGTAAAAGAATTTCTTGTCGTTGACGGTGTCCTCGTTGAACGTCTCGAATCGCTTGCGGACGACGAAGAGTTTGCGCTCGAAGGCGTCGGTGTCGTCGCCGAATCGAGATTTGATGAAACACTGCATGACGACGGGCTCGACGGCCTTGGCGCTCTCGCCCAGGGTCGAATTGTCTGTCTGGAGAGTCCGCCACCCGAGCAGGGGAAGCCGTTCTTCCCGGAGGATCTGTTCGAAGGCGGCGATCGCCATGCCCTGTCGGACCGGGTTCGGCGAGGCGAAGAACATTCCGACGCCGTACCGACCGGGATCTGGCAGGTCGATCCCCAGGGTCTGACAGCGCTCGACGAGGAGATCGTGGGGAATCTGGGTGAGCACGCCCGCCCCGTCGCCCGTGTTGGCCTCGCAACCGCAGGCGCCACGGTGGTTGAGGTTGATCAGGGCGGTCAGGCCGTCACGAACCAGCTTGTGGGATCTGCGCCCCTTGAGGTCGACGACGAAGCCGACTCCGCAACTGTCGTGCTCGTTCTGGGGGTCGTAAAGCCCTTGGGCTTGCGGATAGCCTGCGCTCATGGTTCTGTTCCTTCCCCGCGGCGACGTCCCCATCTGGGGCTCGGTCTCGGTCTCGCACTTGGGCATGCGTTCGATCATTTGTTCACGAGTTCGTCTTGTTGAGGGTCGATCGCGTCGGGGGCTGGCACGGAGTTCACCTTGGACCGGGGCCGCCGTTGGTCGTTCGTCGTCGGATCCTCGTTCCCTCGCGCCGCCGGGTCGGTCGGCTGGTTCGTGGGCGTCCTGGAGAGTCGGACGCGAGACGAGGCCGTCGAGTTCAGGGTTTGGGCGAGCCGTTCGGATCGAGCGGCCCGGCCGAGGCCCGCGGGTGAGGGTCGGCGGCGGTCGCCGAGGAGGCGACGCCCCCCCCCTCCTCCGTGAGCCATTTCAGGAACCTCGACGCCGTCAGGCTGAGTTGGTGTTGGCGGCGATGGAGGAAGGCCAGGGGACGAGTCAGGCGATGTCCAGGTTCCTGGCCCTCGATTCGCGCCGCGGAGAGGGAACCCGATTCGAGTTCTCGGGTGAGGGTCGGCTCGGGCAGCAACGCGACGCCGGCGGAGACTTCGACCGCTCGCTTGATATTCTCAATGTTGTCGAATTCCAGCGCCGTCGTGACCGCGACCTCGTGATGCCGAAGGAATCGATCGATGGCTTTGCGGATCGAGAGTTCCGGGTCGAATCCGACCAGGGTCTCTCCGTCCAGGGCGCTGACGTCCACCGAGCCACGACCGGCCAGCCGGTGCGTCGGCGAGACCACCAGCACCATCTCCTCCTCGCGCCAGGGAGTCACCACAAGCTCTGGCCATTTTTTAGGATACGAGATCAAGCCCAATTCCGAATCCCCATGAGCGACGGATTCCAGCACGCGCGTCGGGTGAAGATATTCCACACGAACCTTGGCTCCCGGATAGCGCTTCTCGAACTCCTGGGAGTGCCATTTCATGTGCGCCAGGCCGACCGAGTAGATCGAGGCCACCGTCACCGTGCCCACGACGTTCCCGGCGTCATTCAGCGCCCGAACCCGGTTCTCGACCTCCTCGAATCGTTCCACCAGATCCTTGCAACCCTCATAGAAGATCTTCCCGTGCGGCGTGGTGACCAGCGGACGCTTCGATCGGTCGAGCAGTTTCACCCCCAACCGTTGCTCAAGCTGATGGACCGCCTGGCTGGCCGACGGCTGAGCGATCCCGTTCTCCGTCGCCCCCTTCGAAAAACTCCCCCACCGCACCACGTCACAGAATATCTTGAGGGTCTCCAGTTGCATCGCCGTTTGCCTATCGGCAAAACCCCATAGTATCCCGCGGGCGTTATCGGAATCCGTAATAGTAAAGGCAGAACCAAACCCGCGCGTCAAGCAAAATCCTCGCGGATTCAACAACCCGGAGTCTCCCTCCCCGAGGAGCCCGGAACCTTTCTCAGCCGATTCCAGAAGTATCGACTTCCTCAAGAGTAACGGGCGGTCCTCGGATGGTCCCAGGCCTCGTCCCACTCCCCCTGAGAACCGGTCGAACGAGTCGACGCCGCGGTCCGAATGAATTCGGAATACGCGTTGGCCGGTTCGCCTGACGTCGCGCATGGATGCGGAGCTTGATCCACATCGCGACCGGCCTGATCCGCCACTGAGGACGAGGCCGGCGATCCCCGCCCGGAACTCAGGCGTCTGGGTGCCTGGGTCGATGGGAAGCGTGCCCCATGTGCGAGACCGAGCCACGGACGGCACGCCGCCAGTCATCCTCGACCTTCGCGCGAGCCGGATCGGAAACGCTCTCAGCGCGGGCCGTTCCTCCCTTGAAATACACATTAAATTGAATTGATATCTATATTGATACGTTTGCCGCGAGGTTCGGGACTCCGAACCCGTGGGGTTCCGCCGTGGCCGACGGCTCGGGTTGGGAGTCCCGAACCCCGTGGCACTCTCGACTCGCTCCACAAATCGGGAAGTGATCCTCGCCTCGGATTGTTCCTCAGCGCGCCTCGAGCGCGAGTTCGATCTGGGTGATCCCCAGGCCGACGTCGTGGTGAAGTGTGAGACACCAGCAATCGAAGAGTTCCAGGCCCAGCGGCGAGGCTGGGAACTTCGGCTCCTCCGGCTTGAACTCCTCCAGCGGAATCTCGACATGGAACCGCCCGCCTTCCGCCTCGTTCACCTCGATTCTCCGGGTGGTGATGAATTTCCCCGCGAACCCCCCCTTGAGATGAAGCATCGTGAGCCCGAAAACGACGTCGGCGGTCGACTTGAGTCGTCCCTGGACCTGAAGGCGACCCCCAGGGGCCAGTCGCACGGGGGAGGGCGTGGCTTGGGACGCCACGGAGAATGCCGAGAGATAGACCAGCAGGGGTTCGGGCCGGCCGCAGGTCACGAGATAGGGGACGGCCCGAACGACCTCGTTGAATTCCGCTTGACCATACTTCGTGTCCCTGGCGAGGTCGCCACGCCACGAGTGGACCGGCTCCGGCCGACGTTTCGCGCCGAAGTCTCCGAACCGGTCCAGGGAGGCCACGAGTTGGTGTTCGGCCGGGACCTCGGCGACCTTGCCATCGACCAGCCGGGTCACCCGCACGCGTCCCTGGTTGACGTTGAGCACGGTCGAGGAGGCGTCGGCGTCCACGTCGAGCTGAGTGCCGAGGACCTCCAGCTTCGCGGTGGGAGTGTGGATCACCATCGGTTCGCCGCCAGGTTGGGGACGGACCTGGGCGGACAGGCTCCCCGTTCGCAGATGGAGCTCCTTTCGCGCGGTTTCCGCGATCGTCAACGTCGACAACCCAGAGACGGTGACCGCCGTGCCGTCGCGGAACCGCAGGGCGACCCAGGACTCCGCGGACTGCGACTCCAGGGTTCCCCCGTTCAACGCGTGTCCGATCCCCAGGCCCGCGTTCACTCGCCCGCCGTCGCCCGTCCACTGGATCGAACCGTTCAAGGCGGTGATCTGAACGACTTTCGGCTCCCCCGCGAGACGCGACACGACCAGGGCCGTGACCAGCGTCACGACGACCGCCGCGGCGGCGGAAACCCAACGCCAGCGCCGGCCCGCCTCGCGACGGAGGAGACGTCGGCGCCTCGGACCGCCGCCTCCTCCCTCGATCGCCTCGCGCACCTCGTCCACGAATCGATCGCCGTCGATCCGAGATAGCGTGGCGGCCATGAACAGAGCGCCGTCCCGCAGTTCGTCCTCCGCCTGGGCGATCCAGCCCGCGGCCTCGAACTGCGCCTGGAGTTCCGCGAGGCGATCGGGGCGATCCCGGGCCAGATCGCGCAACTCGTCGAGTTCCTCTGGCGCGAGCGTTTCGTCCAGAATTCGACTCAGAAGGCGCCCGAAGCGTTCGTCATCCACGTTCGGCCTCCCTCAACAGGCGAATCTCGACACATTGCTTGATCTGTCGACGGATTCGAACCAGCATCTGTCGGACGTTGTCCGAGGTGAGCTTGAACCGTTCGGCGATTTCCGGGGCCTTCTCCTCGTCGCGGTAGCGGGCCTGGACGAGCTTGCGACTCAACGGCGCGAGTTTCCCCAGGCATTCCCGAACCGCCTGGATCGTCACGGGCACCGTCGATTCTCGCGATTCATCCTGACGGCTCAAGAGCAGATCGGCCAGGCCCGAGTGAAGCAGGCGATGGCGGCGGGAATCCTTGCGAACCTCGTTCCGGACGATGTTCGCGGCGATTCCTCGCAGCCACTTGCCAAAATCGCGCGAAGGGTCGAACGTCTCCCACTGGCGGTACGCCGTCAGAAACGCCTCCTGCGCGACGTCGTCGACCCAGTCCGGATCGACCGCCAGCGATCGCACGAACGCCCGCAACTGGACGTGCTGCTCGACCACCAGGACCTCGAAGCGTTCACGTTTCCGATCGCTGGACTTTTTCAACCGTTTGGGCCCCTTTCCAATCCGCTCCAGGAATGACCGGATCGCGAGGTGTCGCTGGAGTGGACTCAACCGTTGGCGTCGCGGAAGTCGCTGGCGAATTGGCGAGCGGGGTCCAGAACCACCGATTCCCCTTCCTCAAGTCCCTCGGTGACCTCGATGAGGTCGCGATTGGCCAGGCCGACCTTGACCTCCCGGCGGCTTGGCCCGTCGACGCCGGCGACGTAGCACACGTCCTTCCCATCCTCGAACGTCAAGGCCAGGCTGGGGACCACCAGCGCGTTGGGCCGGGGAAGGGTGGTCAGTTCGACGGAGGCGGTCATTCCAGGCTTCAAACCCTCGGGAACGTCGTCCAGCGTGATCTTCGCGGTGAAATGCCTCACGTCGTTGAACCAGTGCTTGGAAGGGAGCGAGGCGATCGAATCGACCCGCCCCTCGATCAGGCGGCCAGGGATTCCCTCAACCTCGACCCTGGCCCTCATGCCGGGGCCGACCTCCCTCACGACCGACTCGTGCAACTCCACCGAGACTTCCATTCGCTTGAGGTCGGGAAGGTAAAACAGCTTCTGCGTCTTCAGGACGACGGTCCCCTCCTGGATCCGGTACGTCGGGTGCTCGGGGTAGGTGTAGTAGACGAGGAAGCCGTCGTGCGGCGCTCGGATCGAGCAGGCGTCGACCTGCCGCTTGAAGAACGCCAGGCGCTCCTCGTACTGGGCCACGCGACTGGTTTGATAATCCAACGTGGATTGGGCCCGAAGCACGTCGGATTCCAGGATTCTCAGGGTCTTCGGCGCGGTCCAGTTCTCGAATTGTTC
>JBFWRA010000177.1:0-7147 GCA_050249155.1 Isosphaeraceae bacterium
ATCTCGGTCCTTCGCAAGACCGACGGAGGGCGATCGAAGGTCGTGCCCGACCGGGTCCGCGACACGTTGAACACCGTCATGGAGGGAGTGCTCGTGCTCGACAAGGACGAGCGGATCGCCCTGGCCAACGACGCGTTCGCGCGAATGATCGGCAAGGACGCGGCCTCGGTCCGCGGGATGAAGGCGTCCGAGCTGAACTGGTCGCGGCCCCGGGGCGGGGATGAGAACGATCCGATGCCCTGGGCGCGATCGATCGGCGAGGGGACTCCCCAGCGGGGGACCGTGCTGGGGCTGCGGACCGAGGCCCGAGGCGCGCGCATCGTCTCGGTCAACTCGACCTCGATCTTGGGCGAGGACGGCGGCTGCCGGGGGGCGCTGGCGACCTTCGACGACCTGACTCCCGTCGAATCGATGAATCGAAAACTCAAGGTCTTGTTGAAACAACTCCGAGCCTCGCGCGACAAGGTCCGCCGCCAGAAGTCCGCGCTCCTGGTGGCCAAGGACGCCGCCGAGTCGGCCAGCCGCTTCAAGACCCAGTTCCTGGCGAACGTCAGCCACGAGATTCGGACCCCGATGAACGCGATCATCGGGATGACCGAGATGGCCCTGGAGACTCCTTTGAATACCGGCCAGCGAGAATCGCTGGAGACGGTTCGCGAGGCGGCCGACTCGCTCTTGACCGTCATCAACGACATCCTCGACCTCTCAAAAATCGAGGCTGGGAAACTCTCGCTCGATCCCGTGCCATTCCGCCCCCGGGACGTGCTGGGAGACGCGTTGAAGACCGTGGCCTTTCGGGCCGCCGAGAAGGGACTGGATCTGGCGTATGAGGTCGCTTCCGAGGTGCCCGAGGTCCTGGTGGGAGACCCCGGTCGGCTCCGCCAGGTCGTCATCAATCTGGCGGGCAACGCGATCAAGTTCACCACCACGGGCGAGGTCGTGCTGTCCGCCTCGGTCGTCGAGGAGGCGGGTAGTCAGGCGTTGCTGCGGTTCTCCGTCCGGGATACGGGCGTCGGGATTCCCCAGGACAAGACCCGGCGGATCTTCGAGCCATTCGAGCAAGCCGACGGTTCGACCACCCGGCGGTTCGGTGGCACGGGGCTGGGACTGACCATCTCGCGAAGGCTCGTCGAGATGATGGGCGGGGCTCTCGGCGTCGAGAGTGAGTTGGGGCATGGCAGCACGTTTCACTTCACGGCGCGGTTTGATCTCCCCGCGCTGGCGGAGGGGGCCGAGGACCGCGTCGTTCCCCGGGGTTCCGGAAGGGGTCCGCGTCCTCCTGGCGATCCCTCACGAGGCGACTCGGCGATCGACGCTGGTCAGTCTGGCGCGGCTGGGCGTCTCCGCCGTGGCCGTGGAAGACGGCCTGGCCGCGCTGTCGGCCCTGCGCGAGGCGGCGCGTCGGGGCGAGGCGTTCTCGACGCTGATCGCCGACTCGCGTTGTCCGGGAATCGACGGCTACGAGTTGGCGAGCGTCGTCGGCCAGGAGCGTGGATTGACCCGGGGGGTGATCCTGGTGCTCTGGGCGACCGACCGCGGGGAGGCCCTGGAACGCTGTCGGAAAGCGGGCGCGGGGCATCTGACTCGACCGCTGAAAGAGTCGGACCTGGCCACCGCGATCATCGAGGCGAATGGACCCCGTTCGGTCGTCGGCGCCCGACCTCGTTCCCCGGCCGTCTCGACCCGGGAGGCCACCGGAGCCACCCGGCGACCGCTCCGCGTCCTTCTCGTCGACGATCACAGCTTCAACCTCAAGGTGGGCACTCACAAGCTCAAGCGTTGGGGGCACGAGGTCGTCACCGCCGGGGGGGGAATCGAGGCCCTGGAATTGCTCGCGAACGATCGATTCGACGTCGCCCTGATCGACGTGCAGATGGCCGACATGGACGGCCTGGAAGTGGCCGCGGAGCTGCGCCGCCGCGAGGCGGAGACCGGCGATCCCAGGCTCCCCGTGATCGCCGTGACCGCCAGGGCGATGAAAGGAGATCGCGAGACCTGCCTGGCGGCGGGGATGGACGGCTACGTCACCAAGCCGGTGCGTGACGACGAGCTTTGGACCGCGGTTCGCCTGGCCGTCCCCTGGGCGTTCGAGAACGTCGAGGACGCCCCCGACGAAACCCCCGCCCCCACGGAAACCGCCCCAGGCGCGAACGCCCCGCCCCCCTCGGACGTCGATGAGATCGACCCCTCCGCCGTGCTCGACCGAGCCGGGGGCAACGCGCAACTCGCCCTGGAATTACTCGCGATGTTCGGGATCGACCAACCCAGGCTCCTCACTGAAATTGAGGACGCCGTGGCGCGAGGGGACGCGCCCCTCCTCGACCGCGCGGCTCACAGCCTGAAAGGTATGCTACGGTTCTTCGGCCTGACGATCGCGGCGGAGCACGCCGCCGCGCTCGAGGCCCTGGGCAGGTCCGGCGACCTGGGATCGACGTCGGAACTGGTCGCGTCGCTATCAGCCGAACTGCGATTGGCCACCCCCCGTCTCGCCACGCTGGGCCGGAGACTCGCGTCGTGAAGATCCTGATCGCCGAGGACGAACTCTTCTTCCGCCACTTGCTGGTCACCACCGTGCGGCACTGGGGCTACGAGCCCGTGACCGTGGCCGACGGCCAGGAGGCCTGGGCGATTCTTCGCCAGGACGAAGCCCCCAAGATCGCGATCCTCGACTGGATGATGCCCGGCATGGACGGCCTGGACGTGTGCCGGAAGGTTCGCGGACTGGCCAAGCCAGAACCGACTTATATCATCATGCTCACCTCGAAAGGGGGCAAGCAGAACATCGTCGCGGCGCTGGAGAGCGGGGCGGACGACTTCATCACGAAGCCGTTCGACAACGCCGAGCTTCGCGCCCGGCTCAGCGTGGGGACGCGGATCGTCGGACTCCAGACGAGCCAGGCGGTCGTGTTCGCCTTCGCCAGGGCCGTCGAGGCCAAGAGCCCTTACACGCTCGGCCACGCCCAGCGCGTGACCATGTACGCCCTGAGATTGGCCGGCGACCTCGGGCTCTCCGTCAGCGAGTGCGACACGGTCCGTCGGGGCGGACTTCTGCACGACATCGGCAAAATTAGTATCCCCGACACGATCCTCGACAAGGCCGGCCGCCTCGAACCCGACGAGATGGAGATCGTGCGACAA
Source organism: Isosphaeraceae bacterium (assembly GCA_050249155.1). Taxonomy (GTDB): domain Bacteria; phylum Planctomycetota; class Planctomycetia; order Isosphaerales; family Isosphaeraceae; genus JBFWRA01. Next base: position 3,139 of record JBFWRA010000177.1, read on the forward strand.
CACCCGGTCACTGGGGTCGCGATGATCGAGGCCCTTCAATCGCTGCGCGACACCATCCCCCTGGTCCGCTGGCACCACGAGCGCATGGACGGCAAGGGATATCCCGACGGCCTGGGAGGAAGCGAAATCCCCCTGCTCGTCCGAATCCTCTCCGTCGCCGACGTCTACGACGCCCTGTCCAGCGACCGACCCTACCGTGGAGCGATCCCCCACGAGGAATGCCTGGCGATCCTTCGAGAGAACGCCGAGAAAGGTGGTCTCGACCCCGACCTCGTCGACATGTTCGCCGATCTGTTTCCGAAATCCCAGATCCCCCGCCCCGCGTCCCTGCGCAAAGCCACGCCCGAACTCCCCGACGCCCTCACGCGGACCGCATCCGTCGACCCCTCACTCGACGGCGGCGACTGGGAGAGTCTGCTCGCCGAGGAACTTCGGACCATGAGCTGAGCACCCTCCCGGACGTTCAACGAGCCGTCCTGGTCTTCGCTTCGCCAAGTAAACCATCCCGCCCGTTCGCACTTCTCGAATCACAGCCGTTCCGAAATCCTTTCGCCGCACCCGCTTGAAATCCACGCGTGGCGTTCGGTCCCGTGTGATCCCGGTTGATCCCACGCGCCGATTCGACCGATTTCACCGATTCTAACGATTTTGTTAGCATCAACGCACGGTCTTCACCATACTATCGCCCGTTGATGACGGCAGTGACCCAACGAGGGTCTCACCGCCAGCCTCTCGGCTCGCGGATGGGTATCACTCAGGGTCCATTCCGCGCGCATGGCTCCAGTCGGTTCCTCTCCCGTGCCGACCCATGCATCTCCTCATTCACCGACGATCCGTTTGACCACGTAGAGATCTCACCTTATGAGTTGGCAGCACCGTCACGACGGCCCTCGGGGTTCGAAGGCCGATCGGTCCTTGCGACAGGCACGTCCCCGACTCGAGTGGTTGGAAGACCGCAGGCTCCTCTCCTCGGATCTCAAGGGAAGCGCGCTTCTGGACGCGACGAACAAGGCGTTGATCGCGGCGGGAGAGAAATCCTCCGCGCTCTCACCGACGATCGACCGAGGCGACAGCTACGTCGCCGACGGCTCGGTGATCTCCCTGCTTCGCCGGACCGACCGCATCGCGGTGCTCGTCGGTGGTGACGCGGGTCGAGATTCGACCCGAGGGTTGAGCTCGGTCCGGACCCTGGATAACGGTGTGCAGGTTTTCGACCTGGGCGTCGCGCCCGGAGTGAACGTCGACGCGGCGATCGCCGACGTGGGTGCCAGGGCTGGCGTTTCCTGGGCGGCCCCGGTCTTTTATTACGCCCAGAGCGACAGCGAGATGGTCCTGGCCGACGAGACGATCGTCGCGCTGGCGCCTGGAGTGAAAGCCGAGTCCTTCTTCGCCAGCCAGAAGTCGGTCGCCTCGTATCGTCCGCTGGTGGGCACGCCCGACCAGTTCGTCGCCGTGCTGAACGTCGGGGCGGGCGTTCCAACCCTCCAGGCCACCGCGACGTTGAACTCGGCCAAGGGAGTTCGCTGGGCGTCCCCGAACTTTTACATGGACTTGAAGAAGTTCTATACGCCCAATGATCCGTTGTTCTCCCGGCAATGGCATTTGAACAACACCGGCCAGGCCGGCGGCATCGTCGGCGCCGACGTCAAGGCGACGGAAGCCTGGAACCTCACTCAGGGCGGCAGTCCCTCGATCGTCGTCGCGGTCGTCGACGACGGGATGGAATACACCCACCCCGACCTCGCCCCGAACCTCTTCGTCAACGCCGGTGAGATCGCCGGCAACGGAGTCGACGACGACGGCAACGGCTGGATCGACGACGTCAACGGGTGGGACTTCACCAGCGCCGGGATCGGCGATAACGACCCAGGACCCTCGACCACGGCCGACGCGCACGCGACGTCGGTGGCGGGCGTGGCCGCCGGCGCGGGGGACAACGCCCTCGGCACCACCGGCATGGCCTACAAGTCGAAGATCCTGCCCGTGCGGATCTTCCTTGGCGGGACCGCGACCAGCACCGCCAACATCGCCTCGGCGGTCTACTACGCCGCGGGACGGACGGCCAACGGCCTGGGCACCTGGAACGCCGGGTCGGTGATGAACAACTCGTGGGGCGGAGGCGCGGCCAACGCGGCGATCACCGCCGCGTTCACCTGGGCGACCACCAACGGTCGCGGTGGGAAGGGGGTCGTCACGTTCATTTCCTCCGGGAACAGCGGCGCGGCGACCGTCGCGTACCCGGCGAACCTCTCCACCACCAACACCGGGATCATCGCCGTCGGCGCGGTCGACGCCACCGACCGCTGGGCTTACAGCCAGTACGGCACTGGCCTGGACGTCGTCGCCCCCAGCGACGGCAACACGTTGAATAGTTCCACGTTCTTCATGGACGGGATCGTCACGACCGACCGCCAAGGGGGCAACGGTTACAACGGGGCCGCCGGCATGAACGGCGACTACACGACGACCGCCGAGTCGGGCTTCGGCGGCACCAGCTCGGCCAGCCCGCTGACCGCCGGGATCGGCGCGCTAATGCTGGCCCTGGACGGCAACCTCACCGCCGCCCAGGTCAAGCAACTCCTCCGCAACACGACCGACCTCGTCGGGGGCGCGACCTACACCTCGGGCAACCCCGCCATCCCCTGGAACACCCAGTATGGCTATGGCAGGGTGAACGCCTACAGCGCCCTGGCCGGGATCGCCACTCGGGCGATCGGTCTTCAGACCGACACGAACGACCTTCCCAACGGCACCGGGATCGCCGCCTTCAGCGCCGCGGTCGGGGCGAGCCAGGATCGTCGGATCTTCATCCGTAACGAAGGCACGATGCCGATCAACTTCACCGCGCCCACCCTGAGCGCGGGGACCGCCTTCTCGATCGTCACGCCGCCCCCGGTCACGACGCTCGGCCTCGGAGAGACCACCAGCTTCGTCGTCCGGTTCACCCCGACGACCACCGGTCCCGTGAGCCAGACCGCCTCCATGACGACCGACGTCGCGGGCGCGGCCACGTTCACGATCAACCTCAACGGCACCGGCAACACCGCCACGCAGGTCACCGGCAAGGTCTTCCACGACATCGACGCCAGCGGCACCTTCACCGCCAGTGACGCGGCCCTGGCGGGCGTCCCGGTCTACGTCGATCAGAACAACAACGGGATGTTCGATCAGTCCGTGAACACGTTCAACTCGGTTCAAGTTCCGCGCATGGTCACGCTGGGCGGATTCGTCGGCTCGGGCGTGGTCGTCTCGGGCGTGACCGGCGTGCTGACCGACCTGAACGTCACCATGACCGTCAGCCAGACTGGCACGGCCGGACTCTACCTTTACCTGACCGCCCCGAACGGCATCCGGATCCCCCTGGCCTCCCATCTCACGGGGATCAACGCCTCGTATACCAACACGGTCTTCGACGACCAGGCGGCCAACCCGATCGGGAGTGGCTCGGTCCCCTACACCGGGACGTTCCGCCCCATCGTCCCCCTCGCGAACTTCGCCTCGTTGAATCCCAACGGGACCTGGGTCCTCCAGGTCGCCGGCGCCAACGCCTCGACCTCGACGACGATCACGTCCTGGTCGGTGCAAGTCTCGGCTTCGACCGAGAAGTTCACGCTGACCGACGCCAGCGGCAACTTCACGTTCGGCCAACTCCCCACCGGGGCCAACAACGTCCGGGTCGCCGTCCCCGCGGGACTCGTGCCCACCAACCCGAACCCGGCGCTTTGGGTCGTCAATCTGCCGCTGAACAATTCCGTCGCCGCCGGTACCGACTTCGCCATGCAACTGGCCAACGCGGTGTACGGCTCGGTCTACCACGACCAGAACGCCAACGCCTCGCAACAGCCCGGAGAACAACTCGTCTCTGGTTGGATGCTCTACAACGACGCCAACGACAACGGCATGCTTGACGTCGGGGTCGCTTACCCCTCGACCGACGTGCCCAAGAACCTGCCCGATAACACCACGGTCAACTCCATGACCACGGTCGCCGGGGTCGTTGGCAATATCA
>JBFWRA010000178.1:0-7141 GCA_050249155.1 Isosphaeraceae bacterium
GGCTTTGGGTTCGGATCGACCAGATCCAGAACGGGGAGCGCCTCGGCGAGGAACCCGGCCTGCTCATCGACTTCATCGGCAAGGAACTCAGGCACGTCGGCCGCGGGGTGATGGGCCCCTGGACCTCCAGGACGTTTCAGGGCTATTCCGGCTGGACCCGGGTGTCCAAGCGCGTTTCCGTTCCGCCGACGACCCTGGAAGCGATCCTCTCCGTCGGGCTCATCGGCGCGACGGGGGTCATGGACATGGACGGCGTCACCTTCGAGCTGGTGCCCCGCCGACCCTCGCCAAGCACCAACCTCGTCCGCAACGGTGATTTCGAGTGGGGAGATCCCGGTCCCGAGGGCTGGGTGCTGGAGAGTGGGGCCCATCGCGCGTTCTCCGGCGGGGCGTCCAGTTCCTCGCTGGAATTTGGGCGGGACGGCGCCAGGGCGCTGACGGGACTCGGCCGGCCGATTGATCGCCTTCCCGCCCTTGAAGTGACTCTCAAGGCGCGCGCCCAGGGACTTCGGGGCAGCGGGGGAGCGGCGGCCAGCTTCTTCTTCCTGGACGACGACGGCCGGGTGCTGCCCGGACTGAACCGCGGCGTTCGGGCGTTTCTCTGGGGGGGATCGTTCGGTTGGCGCGAGGAACGCCAGGTCGTCGCCGTGCCCTCGGGAGCGGTTCGCGCGGTTTTCCAGATCGAGAAATCCGATGGAATCGGTTCGCTTCGGATCGACGACGTGGTCGTGTCCGCGTCACCGACGGCCGCTTCCGGAACGTGGACCCCCTACCAGGTTGACGACGATCTGTCGGGCTGGCGGCCCTTTTCCCCGTCGACCCACATTGAACGAGGGTCCGCGCTGGACTTCTCGTTCTTGCTCGACGGCCCGGCGGGCAGGCACGGTCGCGTGACCGTCAAGGACGGCCGATTCCACTTTGGCGAAGGGGAAGGAGAACGTCGCGCCCGGTTTTTCGGCGTTCAGTTGCTCCCTCCGACCGCCTTCCTGGAACCGGAGAAGGCCGACGAGCTGGCCGATCGGCTCGCCAGGTCCGGGGTTAACCTCGTCCGGTTCGGCGAGCTGGATGCGCCAATCGGCCCGGACCGAAGTCTCTTCGACGATACCCGCGAGGACACCAAGGCGTTCGACCCCCTGGCCCTGGCCCGGTTCGACCACCTCGTCGCCGCCCTGGAGGCTCGAGGCGTTTACGTGGCGATCGAACTCCAGGGTGCCCGGCGGTTTCGAAGCGGGGACGGCGTGGCCATGCCGGGGGCCCTGCCCGCCGGAGGAGGGCCCGCCGCGCTCTTCGACCCGGTGATGACCAAACTCGCCGCCGAGAGCGCTCGCGCGTTCCTCTCCCGGAAGAACGGAGAGACGGGCAAGTCCCTCAACGAGTATTCCGGGCTGGCCTGGGTGACCCTCGCCGGCGAGACCTCGCTGTTCGACCTGATCGACAACCCGCTGGCGCTGCCGGGGGATCACGCGAAGACGTACCGGGACCTCGCGGCCAGGAGTACGAGCGGGACCGGTCGGCGGTTCTGGAAAGCGGTCGAGTCGTCGCACTGGACGAAGCTCGCGCAGTCCCTGCGCGACGACGGCCTGAAGGCCCCCGTGGCGGGGGTCTCACACTGGCGTCGCGAGCCGGAGTTCTGCGAAGCCCAGGCCGCGACCGGGCTCGACCTGATCGACGACCGGATTTACTGGCTGGCCCCCACCCTGGTGAATCCCGCGCGGCGTTCCTCGCTCTGGAGCGTCGACGGAGGGCTGATCGCGGACGCCACGCGCAAGCGCAAGTCGGACCGGCCTTACGTGTTGGGGCAATGGTGCGACCACACCCAGGGCACCTGGGCGTCGGTATACGACGGCGCGGAACAGCTGCTGGCGGCCAGAACCGCGGTGGCGGAGGACTGGGACGCGATCGTCCGTCGAGGGGTCTTCCTGTTTCCCGATCCCTGGGGAGGCGGCGCGCCCGGCACCGTCGGGGGCGAGGATATCTACCAGCTCCCCGCCGTGGCCAACGCCGCGCCCCACGTCTTTGGTCTTTGGCCCCACGCGGCCTCGATTCTGCTTCGAGGTCAAGAAACGGCGGACTCCAACGCGCCGGCCGGCCGATCCTCATCCAGAGGGCGTCGCCCTTCCGTCAGTGGTTGGGAGCCGGAACGGGGCCGACTGATCGTCGAAACCCCTTACACCGAAGGCGTCGCCGGCTGGCCTGGTGGAGAATTGGTCGATCTGAACCAGTTGACGATCGACGTCGAGAATCCCTATGGAGTGGTCGTCGCGTCGTCAGCGAGTGACGCGCCACTGGCGACCACGAAGCGGCTTCTTTTGACCACGATCGCCCGGGTCGAGCCGACGGGGTTCCGTTGGATCGACGCCTGGCGTCGAGAGACCGCCGATCCTGGCCTGCCCCCCTTGCTCCACGAGCCGATCCAGGCGACGGTCGTCTGGAAGGGGAAACGCGGGGTCAAGGCGTACGCTCTGGACAATAACGGAGCGCGTCTTGGTCCATTGAAGGTCGAGGCCACGTCCAGTGGGGCCAGGGTTCGCCTCGACGGATCGAGTTCCTCGATCCACTGGGAGCTTGTCCTGGATTGAATCGCTTCCGGGGGTATGCCGTTGGCTGAGCGATCGGGAACCCGCATCATCGTGACAGGGGGGGCCGGGTTCATTGGCTCGGTCCTCGTCGACCGACTCCTCCTCGAAGGGGCGGACGTCACCGTCATCGACAACTTCGACCCGTTCTACTCCAGGCGGGTCAAGGAGGCCAACCTCCGCTCCGCCCTGACTCACCCCAGGTGCCGGCTGGTCACGCTCGACATTCGGGACCAGCCTGGCGTCGCGGAGGTCGTCACCAGCGTCAGGCCCGACGTGATCATCCATCTCGCGGCGAAGGCGGGGGTCCGTCCCAGCATCGCCGATCCCTCCTCCTACGCCGCGGTGAACGTGCTGGGCACGGTTCACCTGCTCGAGGCGGCGGTTCGGCTCGACCCGAAGCCTCGGTTCGTCTTCGCGTCCAGCTCGAGCGTCTACGGCGACCGGGCCGACGCTCCGTTCCGCGAGACCGACCCCGTCGACCACCCGGTCAGTCCCTATGCCGCGACCAAGAAATCCTGCGAGCTGCTGGCCCACGCCTTCCACCATCTCCACAGGCTACCGGTGACCGGACTTCGTTTCTTCACGGCCTTCGGTCCGAGGAATCGGCCCGACCTCGCCATCGCCAAGTTCACCAGCCTGATCGATCGGGGCGAGCCCGTGCCGATGTTTGGCGACGGCACGACGCGACGCGACTACACCTACGTCGGGGACGTCGTCGATGGCGTGATCCGGGCGATGGACCACTGCCGAACCCACCACCTCTACAACCTTGGACATTCCGAGCCGGTCCCGCTCATCGAAATGATCGAGGCGATCGGCGAGGCCCTCGGCAAGACGCCGAGAATCGAGCGACTGCCCGAGCAACCGGGAGACGTCCGCCAGACCTTCGCCGACGTGACCCGAGCCTCAACCGAGTTGGGATACCACCCAGGCACGTCCTTCCGCGAAGGGCTTCGCCAGTACGTCGCCTGGCTCCGCGAGGAGGACGCGGCGTTCAGGTCGTGACCCGACCCGCGCTCGGCGAGGGGGTTCGGCCCAGGACCACGTCCCGTGTCTCCGCGGCCAGGAACAGCGATCCCGTGACGCAGATCAGCCCATTCGAGGGCGTCTCCCGAAGCGCCGTCGCCAGCGCCTCGGCGGGCTCGACGGTGACGATCGCCGTTTTCCCGGAGAGTTCCAGAACCGCCTCGGCCACCTCGGTCGGCGGGACGGCCCGAGGATTCTCGACGTAACGGGTGGCGATCACGGTCTCGGTTCCCGGCAGGAGGGCCCGCAGCTGACCTGGGAGGTCCTTGTCCCGGGTGGTTCCGAAGACCAGCGTGCGAGGCGCATCGGGAAAGCACGTCTCCAGCGTTCTGGCCAACGCGTTGGCCGACGCCACGTTGTGCGAGCCGTCCACGACCAGCCAGGGAGCCTCTCCCATGAGCTCGACCCGCGCCGGCACCCGGAGCGTGGCGAACCCGTGGCGAACGGCCTGGACCCCGACCTCGGGGCCGCCCGACTCCGCCAGGGCGTCGAGCGTCGCGAGCGCCACCGCGGCGTTTCGCGCCTGGTGCGCCCCAAACAGGGGGAGGTCCATCGTCCCCCAGTCGCGCGCCCAGGTTCTCACGCTCAAGGTGCCCGCGGAGGGGCGAGTCAGGGGTCGAGCCGGGGATCGATACACGCCCTGGAAGTCGCGATCGACCTCGCGGTAGCGGCACCCTCGGGACCGGGCGACCTCTCGGATGACCGCGCGGGCTTCCTCACCGGACTCGCCATTGATCGCGGGTCGGCCTCGCTTGAAAATCCCGGCTTTCTCCCTGGCGATCGCGCCGAGGGTGTTGCCCAGTTGCCTCGTGTGATCGAAGGAGATGTTGGTGATGACCGAGACGGCGGGACGAACGACGTTGGTGGAATCGAGCCGGCCCCCCAGCCCGACTTCCAGGACCACCGCGCCGGTTCCTTGCCTGGCGAAATGGAGGAGGCCCATCGCCGTGGTCGTCTCGAAGAAGGTCAACCCGCGTCGCCGATCGGACTCGGCGTCGGCGTCGAAGGCGTTGACGGCGGGACGAACCGCCTCGGTCAGCTCGACGAGCTGCGCGGCGGTCGCCGCCTGACCGTCGATCACGAAACGTTCCTCCAGGACGTGCAGGTGTGGAGAGCAAAACAGCCCGGTCTTGACCCCGGAGGCGCTGAGCGCCGCGGCGATCATCGAGGCGGTCGAGCCCTTGCCCTTGGTCCCCGTGACGTGGACGATCGTGAGCCCGTGATGCGGGTCCCCAAGGGCCCGGAGCAGTCGTCGCATCCGGCCGAGGCGAAGCTCGGCGGGAGTTCGGGGCATCCCGGATCGCTCGTAGTTGAGCCTGCCGTAAAGGAAGTCGAGGCAGTCACGGTAAAGGTCGGTCATGGGGCAAGCCAGCGGGCTCGCGGAGGTCGCGCGGAGACTGACGGACGAATGGACCGGCGGGGCCACACGCCCTCGCCAGCGTGGGTTAGCGCGGCTCGGCCACGGGGCTGTCGTCGTCCAGCGTCCGCTTCACTCGGTCAAGGAACTCCCGCAGCGAGATCCCTTTGACCCAGTAGTCGTGAACTCCCCCCGAGAAGCTCTCAAGGCGAGACTCGGCGTCATCCAGGTTGGAGAGCATCACGACCTTCATCGTCGCGAGGTCCGGCGAATAGCGGATCATGTCGAGGACTTCAAAGCCGTTGACCGCGGGCATCCAGACGTCCAGGAGAAGCAGCTCGGGCTTCCACTGGTGAACCAACGCCACCGCCTCGATGCCGTCGGACGCCTCGATGACCTGGTAGCCGGCGTGCCGTAGGGCCCCGGCGTAGACCGATCGAATATCGGGATCGTCATCAGCCAGGACGATGAGCCGTTCCACGCGATCGACCCCCCGTCCAAAGATTCCTCGCCGCGAGGTCGTCCTCCAGGGCGACACAGGTTACCCTGAACCGAACCCGCCACGCCACGCCACTCAAGGGACTATTGTAGAGTTCGTCGAGGGGCCAAGGATAGAACCGGGCCGACCTTCCTCAGTCAAAAGAAGGGAATTGCCGTGCGATTCTGGATCGGGAAGAGTCTACGACCGCGACCGGAGTTCTCGACGAGGGCCGCCACTCGGGTCGTGGCGGCACTGGCGGCCCTACTCGCCTGGCTGGCCCTGGGCCCGCCGGCCGACGACGCCAGGGCTTGGGGACGCCTGGGCCATCGGGCGTCCGCCAGGCTGGCCGAGGCCCGGCTCACTCCCACCGCGCTGGCGGCGATTCGGGGCCTGCTGGAACCGGGGGAATCCCTCGCGGACGCCTCGCTCTGGGCCGACGAGATCCGGCCGGATCGCCCCGAGACCGGCCCCTGGCATTACGTGAACGTTCCGATCACGGCTCCGCGCTACGAGGACCGCCATTGCCCCGAGCAGGGGTGCGTCGTCGGCAAGATCCGCGACTTTCGCGCGATCCTCGTCGACGCGAACGCGTCCAGGACCCGTCGCCAGGAAGCGCTTCGGTTCCTGGTCCACTTTGTCCAGGACATGCACCAGCCCCTGCACGTCGGGGATCGCATGGACCGGGGTGGCAACGACACCCAGGTTCAGTTCTTCGGTCGGGGGTCGAACCTGCACCGGGTCTGGGACTCGGGCCTGATCGAGCGCGCGTACCGCGACGACGTCGCTCTGGCCAGGGACCTGGAAACGCTCGCCAGCGCGCCCGAGGCGGCGCGCTGGAGCCTGGGAAGTGAACGGGAATGGGCCGACGAGAGTCTCGACCTGGCCAGAAGAGCCTATCGGCCGGGATCGCGAGGCCCCGCCCTGAAACGCGGGGCTCGCCTGGAGGAGCCTTATCTCCAGGAGTTTCTCCCGATGGCGAAAGATCGCGTGGCGCGGTCGGGGGTTCGGCTGGCCGCGATCCTGAACGCGATCCTGGATCCCGTCGCGTCCGACGCCTCGAAGAACCCCTGAAGATTCAGGTTTCAACCACGTCCCGGCTCCGACGTCGGTTCCTCCGTCAAGGAGTCGGGAGCCGTTTCCTCCTGGTCTAGCTCGACCTGGGAATCCTCCAGGGAGTCGATCCCCTTCGCGAACGACTGGGCCGCCTCCTGGATCTCGGCGGTGGTTTCGGGGTCGCGCCGCCGGGGTTGAAACAGGAAGCCCAGCACGATGATGGCCAGCATCCCGCCCCAGAAGACCTTCTCGGTCAACTCGAATGGGACGACCTCCCCCTTGTGAAACCCGCCCAGCGTGAGCTTGACGCCAATCCAGGCCACCAGGCCGTAGGCCGCGGTTTCCAGCCCCTGGAAGCGATCGAGTAGCAGGATGAAATAGCCCGCCACGAACCGCATGGTCAGAATGCCGAGGATACCGCCGGCGATGACGATGCCGAACTTGGTGTTCGCCCCGATCCGGTCCGGGAGGGCGTCCGCCATGCCGACGGCGGCCAGGATCGAGTCGATCGAGAACGCGATATCCGTCAATTCCACCGAAACGACGGTGCCCCAGAAGCTCTTGCCAAACCGCTTCCGCGCCGGGGCCCCCTCCTCGTGCTCGTCGCCGCCCGTGAGAAAGTGCGCGGCGGCCAGGTACAGCAGG
>JBFWRA010000179.1:0-7137 GCA_050249155.1 Isosphaeraceae bacterium
GCGAGGCGTGGGCAAGTCGAAGCCGGACCGGAGCGACCCCCCCTCCCCGACCCGCTTCGACGATCGATCAGGCGGCCTCGCCGTCCCCCTCGTTGGAGACGTCGGCGGACCGCGCGCTACGGCGGTCGCGCGAGTCGTACAGGACCATCGACGCCACCAGCGGGCGCAACAGGTCGTTGACCACCTCGGAGCGGTCCTTGCCCACGTGGATCGCGTAGAGCCAGAGCTTCTTGTCCAGGTCCTCCTCCAGCGCGAACATGCGTTGGACCCGTCGGGGCTTGGCCGCCTTCACCCGAGTCGACCGCGATCGCGAGCCGGTTCCCGACGACCCCCCCCTACCCGTCGGCTCGGTCTCGGCCTGCGGCGGCGGTTGCGGTTCGACAGGTTCCGGGGCGGGGGTCGACGTCGAGATCGGGCCTTGCTGCCGACGCTCGAATTCCGCCTCGGTCATGGCGGGTCGGACCAGGCCGGTCCTGCTCTCGGGTCCGGGGATTCCGCCTCGGCGCGCTCCTCCGCTCATCGTTCATCCCCCCGAGCCACGTCGACCAGAAGTTCGTCCTCGACCTCAGCCTCGACCTCGACGTCCGACGAGGGCTGACCATGGGGCTGCCCCGCGTTCTCCAGGAACGACCGCGCCGCGGCGCGGTACGCCTCGGCCCCGACCCCGAACCGGTCGTAATGGACCAGCGGCGTCCCTCGGGCGTAGGCCTCCCGGAACTTCACCGAGGTCGGCACCACCTTGTCGTACACCAGGCCGCCGAAGTACGACCGGACCTCCGCCTCGATCTGCTTGGAGACCAGGGTCCGGTCGGCCCTGGTGATCAGCACGCCGGTGATCTTGATCGGTCCGGCGTCGGTGAACTCCTCCCGGAACCCGCTGACGGCCCGCACCAGGTCCTCCAGCGCCCGGACTCCCGCCAGCGCCGCGACGCAGGGGTCGATCGGGATCAGGACCTCGGTCACCGCGTAGAGGATCGAGACGTTCAACGGCGTGAGGACCGGGCTCGTGTCGACGATCGCCACGTCGTATCCCTGGATCGGCCGCAAGAGTCGTCGGAAGCGAAACTCCCGGCCGTGCCCCAGGCCGTGCGTGCCTCCCATCTGATCGGAACACGCGCTGAGCCGATCCCCCGGGGGGAGCACGTCGATCCCCTCATGGTCCGACCGCAGGACCACCTCCGCGAAGGTCGCGTCGTCCAGGAGCATGTCGGCCAGGCCCGCTTCCGGCAACGCGGTCGGGAAGTACCCAAGCGTCGCGTTGCCCGAGGGGTCCGCGTCGATCAAGAGCACGCGACGGTCCAGCTCGGCCAGCGCCGCCGCCAGGTTGATGGCGGTCGTGCTCTTGCCGACCCCTCCCTTGGCGTTGGTCACCGCGACAGTCCGCATCAAGCCCCCCTCCCCCGCCGCCGACCGGCTTTGAACGCTTGACCGAAGTTCTTATAACTCAGGTCGTTATCCACTCAATCTTGAAACCCTGGCCACAGGGTTCCCTGAAACCCAGCGAACCTGGAACCAATAAACCCTGGCACCAAGGCGCCTTGTCGCCCAGCGACCTGGCCACCTTGGCACCTTGAAACCAAGGCGCACTGGCATCGCGTACTATCGGCGAATGGATTTCCAGTTCTCCAGTTCCCAAGGCGCGCGAGCCACCAAGTCACCCAGCGACCGATGCGCGACAGCCACCAAGTCCCCCAGCGACCGATGCGCGACAGTCGCCAAGTCGCCCAGCGACCAAGCCGCAACCACCAACGCGGTACCCTGGCTTCCTGGTTTCTTGATCGCCAGTGACCAAGGATCGTCAGGAACCAAGGTGTCGCATGATCCCTGGAACACAGTTCGTCGCGATTCCTCGATACCAAGTCGTCGAGGCCACAAGGTCGCTGGGTTCCAATTCGCCAGGATGAGTTGAAACCATGTCGTCGCATGATCCTTGGCGACAGGTTCGCCATGCCCCCTGGGTTCCAGGATCCCAAGGTTTAACAGAAGCCATGCCGTCACATGAACCTTGGCGCTCATGTCGCCTTGGTCGCGAGGTTTCAAGGCGTCGACTCATCAGGGTTTCAAGGTCTCAAGGTTCACCAGGCACCTGGGCCGCGAAGAAACCTTGGCGCATGGAGAACAAGGTCGGCCCAGGTCCCTTTCGACCTTGATCGCAAGGGACCTTGATTCCAAGTTTTCCAGGAGGCATGTGGACCTTGGCCGCGAGGCTCCTGGGATTCAAGGTGATCGAGTCGTCATGATCGTCGATGCGCCTCGCTGGGTCGCTCGCCTTGGTTTCAAGGTTCATGGCGAGCGAGGTGGTCCATCGACCTTGGTTCCAAGGTCGATCGTCATCGAGAAACCAAGTTGAGCGAGGCGACGATGGGAACCTGGTTCCCTGGTTCCAAGGAATCCAGGTGGTCGATGGACCTTGACGCCAAGGCCGTCGAGGTCGCTGGGAACCAAGGGAGCGAGGGACCTGGACGCCCCAGGTTTCAAGGCCGATGGACAGCCCTGGTTTCAACAGGGTCGACGTCCCTTGGACTCAAGGGGCCTTGGTCCCTGGGCCTCGCGGGTTTTGGACCCTGAACGCGAAGGGCGGGGGGGGTCGCTGGGGAGGAACCGGCCGGCGATCACTTCATCCGATCCCCGGGCGAGAAGGGCAGGGGGGTGCCCTTTGGGATCGAAGCTCGGGAGGTGAGTCCCAGTCCCAGATCCCAGTCGGTTCCCGCGCCTTGAAACCAAGGCGCCTTGGTTCCAAGGCGGGAGAGGTCCCGGGTGAACCTGGGTCGCTTGATCGCCAGCGACCCAGGTTCCCATTCGCCTTGAAACCAGGTTCCCTTGGTTTCAAGGCGTCCCGTTCCGGATCGGGAACGTCCGCGACGGTCGCGCCCGATTCGGCCAGGGCGGGGCGGGGGGGACTTCCAGCCTCACTTGGAGACTGGATCGGGGACGTCGTCGTCGGTGGTCTCGCCCAACGCGGCGAGCCCCGCGGCGATCATCGCGGCGGCGACTTCGGGGGGCAGGGGCTCGTCGGCCCGAGAGGACGCGCCGGGGTCGGTCGCCTTGCTCGCCCCTCGACGGGCTCGAAGAAGCAAGAGCAAGGCGCGGTCGTCTCCCGCCAGGGCGCGCTGGCGGACCGCGTCGAGGGCCTGGCCTTCGGACCCTTCGTCGCGAGCGTCGGCGTCTCGCGGCCGCGAGGCTCGCTCGCGCCGCCATCGCCAGGAGGCGAATGGCATGGCGTAGGACCCCTCGGTCAATCGCTCACCGTCACCCCATCGGGCCTGCCCCTGAATCCAGAACGCCTCCGAGGTCGGTTCCGGCTGGACGAGCCTGGGCTCGCCTGATCGCGTCATGGTCGTACTCCCGTGTTGTTGGATGGGGAAAGCGCGCGAAACCTGTCGGGACGCGGCCCGGAGCCCGTCTCCCCGACGCGGCCCCCCGCGGGTGCGAGGCGAATCCGCTCTGAGAACGCCGTGAGAAACCGACCGAGGACGTTTGATCCCAGACGCTTGGATCGTCCGCCCCCCGGCCGCTATCGGCGCTTTGAGAACCGGTGAACGCGCGTCGTCAAGGAAGGTGGCCGCCGGGGCGTCGATCGGGTTGTGAGGGTGGTAGGGATTACGTCGATCAGGCTGTGTTTGGAGCGGAGAAAATCGTCGATGAGCCGTCGCGTACGGAAACTTTCCATTGGCATACTTGACGCAGTTTGCGAGGTCACTCATGCTCGATGAAACCCTCGCATCCGGAAACTCCCTCGTGACGGTTCAGATATCCCAGAAGGTGGGGCCTGTCCGCTCGCCACGCTCTTGAACGTTCCCGGTTGATTCCCAAGGTGCGAACGACCCCGCCGCGAACCGGTGAGGCGTGGAAAATCGTGAAATCCCTGGAAAGGGATCTTGACCGGGAAGAAAATTGCTTGCTACCATCCATGCAATCCTCCGTTAAGATCGTGAGGATCGTAAGAGAGTGACTTGGCGGAGTGATCCGGGAACTGGACCGAGCGACGTCGCTGATTTGACTAATGGCGCGGCCGGTTGCATGCTTCGGGCACTCCTGGGTTGCTCCTCCACTGAGTTGAACATCCGGCCTTGACGTCTTGAGACCCCCAGATCCGCCCCGGACGCGTGGGCGGTGCTCTGACATTTCGCACGCGGAGAGCAGGCCCATGCGATCGGATCTGTCGAAGGTCAAGCCCGAGGAGCATCGCACCCGATCCCAGACGGTCCTCCGCCGCCGGGCGGAGGTCGCCCGCAAGGCGAAGCTCCGCCGGTACGCGTTGGAGTCGCTGGAGCGTCGGGAGCTGCTGGCGCAGTTGCCGGCGGCGCTGGTTTCGGCACCCGTTCAAGTGTCGATTTCGGGCGGGAATTACAGCAGTCCGTCGATCGCCGTCGATCCGACGAACGCGAACAATCTGGCCATGGTCTGGACCCGGATCGACCCGAACCTGTCGCAACAGACCGTGGTGGTCGAAGGGGCGCGGTCGACCAACGGCGGCGCGTCGTGGACGGCGTTCACGGTTTACACGCAGAAGATCGACCCGAGCACGGCCAGCGGCACGCCGGCGTTGTACGCGCAGACGACGGACCCCTCGATCGCGTTTGACCGCCAGGGGAACATGCACGTCGTGGTCGCGCAGCACTCCGCGGACAACGGCAACGGTGAGATCCAGTACAACAAGATCAATTTCTTGACGCTGGCGAGGACCTCGGTCGTGCTGGCTTCCTGGGAGTCGGCCACGACCCCGGTGAATCGCGGAATGAAGCCGACGATCGCGGTGGACAGCGGCGTGTCGTCGTTCACGGACACCGACGCCAACGGCAATCCGTACACGCAGACGACCAACGGGGCGGGCAACGTCTACGTCGCCTGGTCGACCAACGACGACAATCCGGCGAGCATCGCGAACTGGAACCCCAACGCGATCCGGATGCGGGCGTCGTTCGACAACGGCGCGACGTTCGGCGCGCCGATCACGGTCAACGCGGGCGGCAACTTCGGCGCTCAGCGAAACACCGCGCCGAGGATCACCGTCAGCCAGGGGACCGGGACGACCGCCGGCGGCCAGGTGACGGTGGTCTGGGACGACTTTGGGACTGGATCGACGGCGACGACGCCGTTCGACATTATCAAGGTTCAGCGATACCGGCCCAACGCGGGCAACACGGCGCTGACGGCCATCGGCGGCAACGTGAACGCGGCCAACACGATCGTCCGCGGCCAGCAAGGTTATGGCGGATTGACCACCTCCGCCGCGCAGCCGCTGGGCATCGGCCCGGCGCCGGCGATCGCGTCGGACAACACCCTGGGGGCGTACAGCCCTTACCAGGGGCGTCTGTATTTGACCTACGTCGGTCGATTCGACAACGTGGACAACCCCGCGACCAATACCGATATTTATTTGATCACATCAGATAATGGCGGCGCGACCTGGTCCACTCCGATCCGGGTCAACGACGACGTGGGGATCGTCGACGGCTATTCCGGGGCCAGCGTGCCGCTATACCCGTTCTCGGGAGCGACGAGCACGGCCTCGCAGGGCGGCCGGGCGCAGATGATGCCGTCGGTGGAAGTGGACCAGGGCACGGGCACTCTGGTCATCTCTTACACCGACACGCGGTTCGACGCGGCGCAGGCGCGGGTCGCGACGATGGTCGCCACGAGCATCGACGGCGGCTCCACGTTTGGCCCGCAGACCTTCGCCAACGCGTCGCGGACGGCGTATGACCAGGCGACCGGCCAGACCAGGATTCTGGGCCCGATCCCCGACAACAACTCGTCGGGCAACAACATGGCGGACAAGGACGGCACCTTCGGTTTTGGCGACCGGCAGGGTCTGGCCGTTCTGAATGGCAGGGTTTACCCGGCCTGGTCGAGCAACATCAACGGCGGCAACGCGGGAACTCAGCTTCTGCGCATTCGGGTCGGCCAGGCGACGATCGCGGGGGGGCCGCGGATCGTCGACGGGACGATGGGGCCGGTCGGCAACTCGTTGGCGACCGACGGCGGTCCGGTGGCGACGGATTTCACCGTGACGTTCGACCGGCGGGTCAACCCGAACACCTTCACGACGGCGGACGTGCAGATCGTCGGGCGAGGGGTGGACGGTGCCTTGATGGCGTTCCAGCCGGTGGTGACCGGCGTCACGCCGCTGGACGCCAACGCCCTGGGGGCGACGCAATTCCGGGTGACCTTCCAGTCGCAGGCGGCGCCTGGGCCGTCGGTTCCCGGCACGTACAGCTACACCGTCGGTCCGAACGTCGCGGATCGGATCCGGCGGGCCAACGCGGCCGGCGTGTTGATCTCGGGCGGGAACTCGATGGACCAGGACGGCGACGCGGTTCCCGCGGAAGCGAACCAGGACCGGTTCGCCGCGCCGAAGACCGTGGGCACCACGCCGTTCGTCGCTCCCTACGTGCGCGACACGCTCCCTCTGGTGGTGCCGGGCCCTCGGGTCATCGCGAGCGGGGTGCCAGGCCAACCGGCCACCCCTGACAACCTCGTGCTCAACGGCACGGTCTCCGCGATCGACGTGACCTTCGACCGCGACATGGACCCGTCGAGCTTCGAGGCGGACGGTCGGGACGTGCTGCGGATTCAGGGGCCCGCGGGCCTGATCACCGGCCCGTTTACGGTCACTCCGCTGAACGCCAGGTCGTTCCGAATCGGGTTCGCGACCCAGCAGCTCAGCGGCACGTACACGATCGCCCTGGGTCCGGAGATCCGGTCGGCCTCGGGACACGCGATCGATACCAATCAGAACGCGGGCGTGGACGCGCTGAGGCAGGTCTCGACCGCTCCGGCGGTCTCCCAGACGTTCAACTCGGTCGGCTCGACCGTGATCCCGGCGAACGGGACGATCAACAGCACGATCACGCTGCCGTCGATCAACAACTTCGTGATCCAGAATTTCACGCTGTCCCTGAACATCACGTTCCCGAGAGACCCGGACCTGACCGCCCAGTTGATCGCCCCGGACGGCACGGTGGTCAGCCTCTTCAGCGGCGTCGGCAGCACGGGAACGCAGGCCAACTTCAACAACACGATCTTCGACGACGCCGCGGGGACGTCGATCGTCAACGGCGGCCCGCCGTTCTTCGGCCGGTTCAAGCCGCTGGACCCCCAGGGCCTGAGCAAGCTCAACGGCTCGTCCTCCAT
>JBFWRA010000180.1:0-7114 GCA_050249155.1 Isosphaeraceae bacterium
TCTACCAACGAATTCCGGAAACATCCCAAATTCGAGGATGTCGTCGGAGGTCACGCGATCGAGCAAGGCGCCGAGTTCGTTGGTGCCTTCGGGGGTCGCCGTGTGCGTGGTGAAGCCGATCGACTTTCGACCGACGCGCTTGGCGACGATGTTGTCAAGCCCCACGAACGTCCCACCACAAATGAACAGGACGTTCGTCGTATCGAGTTGGATATACTGCTGCTCGGGATGCTTGCGGCCACCCTGGGGAGGGGCGTTGGCGACGGTGCCCTCGAGCATCTTCAAGAGAGCCTGCTGAACCCCTTCGCCAGAGACGTCCCTGGTGATCGAGACGTTGTGGCTGGTCTTGCCGATCTTATCGATCTCGTCGATGTAGATGATCCCGCGCTGGGCGGCTTCGAGATCGAAGTCGGCCGCGTGCAAGAGTTTCAGGAGAATGTTCTCGACGTCCTCGCCGACGTATCCGGCCTCGGTCAAGGTCGTCGCGTCCCCGATGGCGAACGGCACGTTGAGGATCTTGGCCAGAGTGCGGGCGAGCAGGGTCTTGCCGCAGCCGGTGGGACCGATCAGCAGAATGTTCGACTTGTCGAGTTCGATCTCCGCGTCGTTCTCGTCGCCGTGGACCAGCCGCTTGTAGTGGTTGTGGACCGCGACGGCGAGCACTTTCTTGGCCCGATCCTGACCAATGACGTAGGCGTCGAGTTGTTCCTTGATCTCCCGAGGGGTCGGGATGTCGGTGAAGAGGGTTTTGGGAACGCCCCGCCGTCGCCGCTCCTGATCGAGGATCGACTGACAGAGCTCGATGCACTCGCCGCAGATGTAGACGTCTCCTGGGCCCTCCACCAGCGGGCCGACGTCACGATAGCTCTTGCGACAGAAGGAGCAGAAGGCGTTCTTCTTGGTGCCACTGGTCGTGCCACCGGACATGCCGCCGCCGCCCGAGCGTCGACCGCCACCCGCGCCCCCCCCCGTGACGTCCTTACCCGATGGCATGCCAGATCCTTTCGTCTTGGAGTCCGGGGAGAGCGACGGTAATCCGACCCTCGGTGTATCGACGTCGCGAGGAATCGACGACAGGCCGAGCGAAGCGTGCTTCGGGCGAATCGATCAGGAGGATGAGACGTCCGGCGTGGCCGAGCGGGTACGCACGTCGCGAGTTCCAAGGCCAACCCCGCGTCCCGAGAGCGCAAGGGGTGGCACGGAACCTTGGAGTGGTTCCCCATTCCGGATCGCCTCGATCCTTACCATCTTAAGGCACTCGTGGGCACGGAGCAAGGTCGCCAGACCGAATCATGGGCGCGGGTCGCGCGTCCTGTATCACGAGTCGCGGTCGAATTGGCGCAGTCTCGCTAGCTCTCGGCACGCGAAAGCCATGCCACCAATCGCCGATTCGGGGCGCTCATGGTGCGCGCGGTGAGTCCCGCCAGGGGAACCCACTCCGCCTCCATCGTCCCCGACCCGACGATCGCGCTCCGCTTCTCCTCCCGCTTCGCCAGGGTGGACTCGTACGCATCGAGCCGGACGCGATGCTTCGTCACCGAGTATCGGATCGACTTCATCATCGGCCCAATCTCGACCAAGCGACCGGTGAGTCGGCGAACCCCTTCGGCCAGTCCGACCGTCTCGTTCCGCCCGAAATCGCGGCCCGCGGGATCCGCGCCCGAGACCCAGACGGTTGGGAACTCCCAGAAACCCTCCCAGAGCCGCCCCACGCCTCGACGGACCACCAGGTAATCGGGGCCTCGCCGGACCAGAGCGCAGGATTCGACGACCTCGAGTGGGGGGGCCTTGGGAACGACGATCGGAAGTTGGTCCTGAATCCCAAGACGCCGGGCCTGACATTCCGACGCGACAGGACAGACCAAACAACCCGGCGTCCTCGGAGAGCACACCAGGGCCCCCAGTTCCATGAACGCCTGATTAAACTGTCCAGGTTGGTCGGAAGGGACGAGCCGACCCGCCGCTTCCCAGAGTCGCGCCTGGGACGACGCCGACCTCAGGTCCGACTTCAAGGCGAGCCAGCGAGCCAGCACGCGCTGGGTGTTGGCCTCGACGATCGGCTCGGGGCGATCGAAGGCGAAGGAGAGAAGCGCCCCCGCGATATAACGGCCGACCCCGGGTAACGCCCGGACCTCCCCGGGATCGTCTGGAAACGTCCCGCCATGCCGCTCGACGACGGTCCTGGCCGCCTCGTGAAGCTGCCTGGCCCTTCGGTAATACCCCAAACCCTCCCAGGCTTTCAGCACATCCGCCTCGTCCGCCGCGGCGAGCGCGTGGACGTCCGGGAAGGCGTCGAGGAATCGCCCGTAGTAGGGAATCACCGCCGCGACCGTGGTCTGCACGAGCATCATCTCGGAGACCAGGACGTGGTAGGGGTCGCGGGTTTCACGCCAGGGAAGCGCCCGCCCCGCGCCCGAAAACCAGGTGACGAGTTTCTCCCGGACACGGGTGATCCAAACCGGGTCGAGGTCCGGCTGAACATCCCCCGGCCGAGCCTCTAGTTTCCCCAAGCCGTGTTTTTCCACTCCAAATCCCCAGTCACCCTGAAAATACCCAGATTACGTAGGATAGGTAATTTGCGCGTGACCTTGCGGCACATAATCACGAGGTGAAGCCGAAGTTTAGGTCAGAAGCCGAAGGAATTCAACGAATCCGAGGCTCTCGGTTTGACAATCCCGTATACAGGAACCATATTGTAGGTAACGCGGGGTTCATCCCACGAACGACGCGGTTCGTGATGCGGGGACCGTTGGGTAGGGGAGGGTCACTTGCTGGATTCACCCTTTCCCGCGTTTGAACGCCCGATGACAGGGCACCACCCGATGCTGGGCCAAGGAATCACACCCGATGACGCGCACCAAGAGCTTTCCCGTTTGCGGGAATTCCAGGGAGGATCTCGCGACCGGCGGCGAAACGACGGTCGTGGGACGACACCCGGAGTTCTCGACCCCTCCGCGGCGGTTGGCGACGTTCGCGAAACTGGTCGAACTTCACCAGGGCTATGATCGACTCCTTCAAGAGCTACGCGTAATCGACCGCCAGCGTGAGAGCGCCCGCGCCTATTTTAAGAGTGTTGGCGGGAATCCCACCCTGGCGCTCGCTCGCCTGAGGCAACTCCGTATCCGTCGCGAAACCCTCATGGCCACCCTTCAACGCAACCGTTCCGAATCGCTCGCGCTCCTCTTCCATCTCGACCGCGACGCCGCCTGACCGGGTCCAGGGGGTGCCTTTCTTTCCCGCCCCCGTTTCCGGTCGTCAAACTGATCCTTTGAAGTAAACGCACCTGGAATTACCCAAGAACCGTATCGAGGCAATCATGGCGGATACCCTGACGTCCGGTAACCCTGAGTTCGCCGATCCTCTCGACGTGACGACCGCGACCGCCGCGTCGCCAAGGGGGAGTCTCGGCCGACGCGTCCCGCTGACCGACGCCCAGCAAGGACTCGCGGAACGATACCTTCCGATGGCTCGATCGCTGGCCAAACCTCTGAAGCGCGCCTGGCCCCTGGAGGGGGAGGAGTTCGAATCGGCCGCCATGCTCGCGCTGGTGGAGGCGGCCCAGTCGTTCGATCCCGAGCGGAACGTGAAGTTCGCCACGTTCGCGCGATATCGGATCTGGGGAGCGCTGCGAGACGTGCAGCGCGCCCTGGTCACCGCGGGATGGCGGGGGGACGTCGAGAACGCGCCGAGCGTCGCGAGCCTGACCCACGACGCCGAGGAACGAGGTCGGGTGCTGGGCACCGAGCCGGACCCTCCGGTCGGCCAGGAGCTTGAATCGACCGAATTCGTGGAACATTGGCTCCGCAAGCTCCCCGCCCGACACGCGGCGGCCTGCCGCGAGATCTACCTGCGCGGGAAGTCCCAGGGGGAAGCCGCGCTGGCGATTGGCTGCTCGAAATCGCGTTTATCCTACCTTCATAAGGAGTCGATCGAACTGATCAACGACGCCTGGGATTACCAGGCGAGCCTCGCGGTTAAGAACAAGAATCTGAACAAACCTCGTAAAGCCAGGTTGCTTTCCTGAGGCGATCAACAGGGCCTCGAGCCAGTCCCCCGGTCTCCGGCCCGACGGGGGGGGTGGTTTCCCCGATGACCGGGTCTCCTCCATCCAAACAGAACAGAAGGTCGCGAAGGGGCAATCCTCATGTTGATTCTGCGTCGCAAAGAAGGCCAGTGGATCGAGATCACCCACCGGTCCGGTGACAAGATCCGGATCAGGGTCTGCAATATCAGGGCGCGTTATCCCGGCCAACTCGACCTGGTCCTGGATGACCCGGACCACCATTTCGTGATCCAGCGGGCCGAGCGCGGCCCCCGCGCCCGGGAAGCGCTCCCGATCACAGGCGTGTCGGAGGGACTCACGCCGGCGGACGACGTTCCGGGTCTGACGACTCATCCGGGAGGTGATCCCGCCATCGGGATCATCCCGATGGCGGGAATCGGCGGCCCATCCTGACTTTCCCACCGACGTGGGATGAGCGGTGGTCGGGCCAGTCCGATCCCGGCCGCCTGGGGCCCCTGGCCAAGCGGGGGCCCTGAGCTTCTCCCCACGTCGTCGCGATCCGACTCCGCGGGCCGAGACGCCTCACGCCGCGCGCTCTCCACTTCTGGACTCGTGGCTCCGCTCCCGAACGAACCGAGCGATCGAGGAGACCACGTGCCGCTGGGCCGCCTCGCCAAGCTCGGGATAGATCGGCAGCGCCACGGTCTCCAGCGCCGCCGCCTCGGAGATGGGAAAGTCTCCCGGCTTGTGCCCGAGTTCCGCGAAACACACCTGGAGGTGCAGCGGGATCGGGTAGTAGATCTCGGTCCCGATCCGCCGTTGAGTGAGAAACTCGCGAAGCGAGTCGCGACGATCGGACGGGACCCGGATCACGTACTGGTTATAGACGTGACGCCGTCCTTCCAGCGCCCTGGGAAGCGTGACCACGTCGGTGAGCCCGGCCTCGTGGAACAGCTCGTCGTAACGGGCTGCGGCCGCCCGTCTCGCGTCGGACCAGGCGTCGAGGTGTCTCAGCTTCACGCGAAGCACCGCGGCCTGAAGGGCGTCCAACCGCGAGTTGAACCCGACTTCGTGATGATGGTACTTCGGCTCCATCCCATGAACGCGAAGCCTGGCCATCTTTCGGGCGAGCTCGGGGTCGTTCGTGGCGATCAGTCCGGCGTCGCCGAACCCGCCAAGGTTCTTCGACGGGTAGAAACTAAACGCCGCGACGTGCCCGAGCGCCCCGGTTCGCGTCCCCTGGTACTCCGCGCCGATCGCCTGCGCGGCGTCCTCCAGGACGATCAGGCCGTGTCGCGAGGCGATGGCGTTGATTCGATCCATCTCGGCGGTCTGGCCGAAGAGATGGACCGGCAGGACGACCTTGGTTCTCGACGTGATCGCGGCCTCGAACAGGTCCGGGTCCATGTTGAACGTGACCGGGTCGACGTCGACGAAGACCGGCCTGGCCCCGGTCCGCCAGATCGCCCCGCCGGTGGCGAAGAAGGTGTAGGGAGAGGTGACGACCTCATCCCCGGGACCGACCCCCATCGCCAGCAGTGGCAAGAGCAGGGCGTCGGAACCCGAGGCGCAACCCACTCCGTGAGACACGCCGCAATACGAGGCGACCTCAGCCTCCAGGCCCGAGACCTCCGGCCCTAAAATGAAGTACTGGCTCTCGATGACCTCACGGACCACCCGATCGATCTCGTCACGGATGGTCTGGTACTGCGCCTTGAGGTCGAGCGCCGGGACGGCGATCGGTTCGGTCGGCGAGCTCACGGCGGTCACTCCTTTGACGTCGAGTCGCACTCGGTCCACCCGGCGCCTGAGCGGCTCCGGGGTCGGTGCCTCCCTCCCCGAGGGGACGGGGGACGCCGAACGTTAGCCGGTCTCCAAAAACGTGTCAATCCGGCCCGCGGCGCGGTCGTCGCCCGCTCTCAGTCGGAGTCCACGTCGTCGATCGGCGCGTAGCGTCGGGCCGCGTCCTGGGAGGTTCCAAAATCGGGACCGGCCTCCGCGTCTTCCAGTTCTCGGACACGCTCCGCGACGAGCGTGTCCAGCAAGGGATGCGGACCCAGCGGCGGCCCCAGTCGGAAGTCGACGCCGGGGTGCCGCTCCCTCAGCGCGTCCCGAGCCGCCGTCAGGTCGCGGAGCAGGTGGACGCCGGCCGACAGGAAATAAGGGACCATCAGGACCAGCCTCGCCCCCCGGGCGACGCAACGCGCCCCCGCCTCGGGTATGTCGGGTGCCGCGAGTTCGAGGAAGGCCGGCTCGACGATCGGATGTCGGCCCTCGGCCGCGAGCCGCTCCGCGAGCCCCAGGAGGTCCTCGTTCGCGGGCACGTGGCGGCTGCCGTGAGCGATCAACAAGACGGCGGAGGTCGACGGCATGCGTGCTTTCGTGGAAACCGGAGATCCCTCGGGCGCTCACCCTGGTTCACAAAAACCTATCCTAGGCGAACCAATCGGCCTGTCAACGTCGGGCCGTCGGCCCTGACCCCGCAACCGATTCCCTTTTCTTAGGCCTGGTGGCGTGTTAGCTTGAATCGGCCGAACACAGAGGTCAACGGATCGGAACCGGGCGTATCGCGACGAGAACATCCGATAAGGAGTGATTCATGACGGTTCGTCTCCGCGGAATAATGGGCGCGTTCGCGATCTTTGGGGGAGTCGTCCTGGGTATGGGGAACGTCGTCGCGACCGGGGGAGAAGAGGGGTCCAAACCAGCGTACCCAGAGTCGCCGGCTCGACCCGTCACGGATACCTACCATCAGAACCAGGTGATCGATCCTTATCGTTGGCTGGAGGACGTCAACGCCGACGAGGTCCGACGCTGGGCCGAGGCGCAGACTCAACTGACGCGCTCCTGGATCGACAAGGATCCGGCTCGCCCCGCGCTCGTGGAGACGCTCCGAAAGCTCTATGACTACCAGACCACCAGCACCCCGAACGTGCGGGGACGTCGTTACTTCTTCACGCGTAAGGAAGGGCTCAAGAACCAGCCCGTGGTTTACGTTCGGGAAGGGGGCCCGGACGCCCCGGCGCGACTGCTGCTCGATCCCAACACCTTCAGCGCGGATGGGACCGTCGCGCTGGACTGGCTGTACCCTTCCCCCGACGGATCGCTGGT
>JBFWRA010000181.1:0-7113 GCA_050249155.1 Isosphaeraceae bacterium
CCACATGAGGCTGACCTACCTCCACAAGGGCCGCCCCGAGCGCCCCACGCTCAACGAGGGGGTCGTCTACGACAAGGTCGTGACGGGTTGACGGCCACGAAAGCGGCGAACCGACGGGTTGCGCCCAGAGAGGGTGCCTGGGCTGGCACGCCCCCAGGCACCCTGGACGACCAAACGCGACCCGTCATTGAACCGCGCTCATTCTCAGCGCGGCCAGCGCGGGAGCTTCCGGCCGGGGGCCCAGGGGGCTCCGGCTTCTTCCAGCTTCTCGTGGAGCGCGGGAAGTTCGGTGTCCAGCAGCGGGCGGAGTTTCGCCAGGACTTCGGTGAACTCGGCCGAGGCCACCTCGTAGTTCTTTCGGTGCGAGCCCGTCGGGGCCGAGGTCGTCGACCAGTGGCCCTGGACGATCGTCTCGATCCGGTCGAGGAGTCCGCCGGGGGCCGGCTCGTTTCGAGAAGGGCGGGTCGGATCGCCCGAGAAGACTTCACGAAGGTCCAGCAGCTTCAGCCTCAAGGTTCGAACGTCCTTGAGGAGCTCGGTCGGTAGCGCCGGGGTGACCCGCACGATCCGCTCAATCGTGCCGACCTGGGCCAGTCCCTCGTCGAGCGCCTCGGCGGTTCCGAGGGCGGCTCGCTGCAACTCCCCGGTTTGTTTCGCGAACGCCAGGACCGCGGCGCGGTCGGGCTCGGGTAGCGTGGCGAAGTTCAGGGGCTCGACCGAGAACTCGGCGGGGCCGGCCAGTTCCCTCGTCCCCTTCTCGTCGCGCCCCTCGATGCTCAACGTGTACTTGCCTGGCAACGCGAGCGGACCTCGGCCGCCGTCGCCGCCGGTGAACGGCCGGTATCCGTTGAGGCGGAAGTCCCAGCTCTCCTGATGGAAGCCCGCGGAAGTCGGACCCGCCAGGCGTCGCACGACCTTGCCCTCGGCGTCGCGGATCACCAGCGCGACCGCGGGCGGGTCCTCGCGATCCTCGGCCTTCAGGTCGTCCCAGGAAGGGTAGGGCACGTCTTTCCCGTCACGGTCGAGCTTGCGTTCCCTCTCCTTGCGCTCCGCCTCGCGCGTTTTCAAACCCTCCTTCAGGTGGAACCGGAACGTCGCCCCGTAGGGAGGGTTCGGAGCGGTGTGGAAGCTCGCCCCTTGAAAGGCTTTCTCGCCGCCCGCCATCGGAGCGGCGGGGATATACAGCTCGGCCGTCTTGATGGGGAAGATCGTCGCGGGCGCATCCGTCGCCTCCTTGTTCTGGGCCAGGACGCGGAGCGGCGTGTAGTCGTCCAAAATGTGGATGCCTCTGCCGAAGGTGCCGATGACCAGGTCGTTCTCCCTGCGCTGGATCTCCAGATCACGGACGGCGATCGGCGGCATCCCCCCCTTCAAGGGGTGCCACTTCCTGCCGCCGTCGAGCGTGACGTGAACGCCGAACTCGGTCCCCAGGAACAGGAGGTCGGGCACTCCGTGGTCGACGGCGATCGTGTAGGCCGAGCCACGCTCGGGGAGGTCGCTGGCGATTGAGACCCACGTCTTACCCCGGTCGGCGCTCCTCAGGACGTAGGGCTTGAAGTCTCCGTTCTGATGGTTGTCCAGAACCGCGTAAACGGTGTTTGGGTCATGCCTGGACGTTTCAATATCGCTCACGTAAACGTACTCGGGCGTACTCGTGAACGGAAACCCGTCGACTTTACGCCAGTTCTTCCCGCCGTCCTCGGTCACCTGGATCAGCCCGTCGTCGGTCCCCGCGTAGATCAAGCCCTCGACCAGCGGCGACTCGGCCAGCGCGACGATCGACCCATAGAACGACGTCGAATCGTTCTTGGCGACCGCGTCCACGCCCCAGATTCGACCCATCACCTTGAGCTTGTTGCGATCGATATTCCGGGTCAGGTCGGGGCTGACGGCGGTCCAGTTCTCGCCCCGGTCGTCGGAACGGAACAGGATCTGCGCCGCGTAGTAGATCCGCGTCGGCGAGTGCGGACTGAGCATCAGCGCCGAGTCCCAGTTCCAGCGGAGGGCCGGGCCTCCTTTCTCCTCCCGCGGCTTGATATCGATCCGCTCACCCGACTTCCGGTCGTAGCGGACCAGGCCGCCGTACTGCCATTGCGAATAGATCACGTTCGGGTTGGTGGGATCCACGGCCGGATCGAAGCCGTCGCCGAAGACGGTCACGAACCAGTCGCTGTTCCGAATGCCGTGGACGTTATTGGTCCGCGAGGGTCCGCCCTGCGTGGCGTTGTCCTGGGTGCCGCCGTAGACGTTGTAAAACGGCTTGTCGTCGTCCACCGCGATCTTGTAGAACTGGGTGATCGGAAGGTTCGCCTTGTAGTCGTAAGTCTTGCCTCGGTCCCACGTTTCATAAAGACCGCCGTCGCAGCCGACGATCAGGTGATCGGTGTCGGCCGGATCGATGTACAGGGCGTGGTTGTCGACGTGCTTGTTCCGCTCGCCGAGCGGACGAAAGGTCGCGCCGCCGTCCTCGGTCACGTGCGAGAGCGTATCCATCGCGTAGACCCGGTCGACGTTCTTCGGATCGGTGAAGATCTCTTGATAGTATTGGGGGCTGCTCGCGACGTAGTCGCTTCGTCGGGACCAGGATTCTCCGCCGTCCTCGGAGCGGTAGAACCCGCTTTGGCCCTTGGTGGCCTCGACCGTGGCGTAGACGACCTCGGGGTTCACCGGGGAAACGGCCAGGCCGATCCTACCCTTGTCGCCGGAGGGAAGGCCCCGGTTGATCGACTTCCAGGTCTTGCCCGCGTCGGTTGACTTGTGAATTCCAGACTCGGGACCGCCGTCGATCAACGTCCAGACATGCCGCCGGCGCTGGTAGGCCGCGGCGTAGAGCACGTCGGGGTTCCTGGGGTCGAAGGCGACGTCGGTCACGCCGGTGTTCTCGCTGATCGTCAGCGAGGCGTTCCAGGTCTTGCCGCCGTCGGTCGTCTTGTACAAGCCCCGATCGCCACCCGGCCCCCACAACGGCCCCTGCGCGGCGACGTAAACGACCTGGGAATTCCTTGGATCGACGAGAACCTTGGCGATGTGTTCCGACTTCTCCAGCCCGACCTTGCGGAAGGACTTGCCACCGTCGACCGACTTGTACAGGCCATCGCCGTAGGCGACGCTGCGCTGGGAGTTGTTCTCACCCGAACCGACCCAAACGACCAGCCGATCGTTCGGATCGACGGTGACGCAGCCCACGGAGTAAACGCCTGTGGAGTCGAAGATGGGCGACCACGTGGTGCCCGCGTTGGTCGTCTTCCAGACGCCTCCCGACCCCGCCGCCAGATACCAGGTGCTCGATTTGACCGGGTCGATCGCCAGGTCCACGACCCTCCCGGACATGAACGCGGGGCCAATCTCCCTTAGCGGAAGCGCCCCGACGACTCCCGCGACACCCGCCCCTTTCTTCGAGGCCTCCTCCTCCTGGGCATGGCCCATCGCCCCGAGGCCAAACGCCAGGGCCATCCCTCCCGCGAACGCCCAACGCGCCTTCCCCATCTTCGTCATCGTCCGCCCCCTGGTCGTTCTTGACGGAGTCACCCCAGGGCCGGAACACGTCCGCCGACCCGAGTGGTCCACGATCCACCAGAATAGGAAATTCGGGGGACTTAGGCAATCAGTTCGGGGTGCGAAGGGGCCTATTTCCTCCCTTGGGATCGGAGCGGTCGGGCCACTCGCCGAGCGAGCGTCGAGACGGGCGGATCGATCGTTCGTGGCGGTACCGCCCGCTTGTTCGAGGAGTCGGCGCCGGCTAACTTGAGTTGGGGATGTGCCTCACCCCGCTCGTCGAGGCGAAAGGAACTCCCCAGCCCGCCAGGGGTTGGGCGTGGCTGATCCGACCTGTGACTCCCTCATGGAATCAGGACTCGCGCATGGAAACCCGAGGTGACCGCAGGGAATTCCTGAAGCTTGGAGCGGGGCTCGGCGCGGCGGTCACGATGCGGGGGACCGGGTTACTGGCGGGCGAGACCTCCAAGCCGTTGGACACGGTCCGGGTCGGGTTCGTGGGGGTGGGTGTCAAGGGATCGGCCCACGTCGGCAACCTCCTTCACATGGAAGGGGTGGAACTCCGCGCCGTGTGCGACGTCAGGGAGATCCAGTGCGCCGAGGCCCAGCGCCAGGCCGAGCGACTGGGCAAGCGCCCGCCCACGGCTTATTTCCGCGGCGAACGCGACTTCGAACGTCTTTGCGCCGAGGAGGAGCTTGACCTGGTCTACACCGCGACCCCCTGGGAGTGGCACGTGCCCGTCTGCCTGGCCGCGTTGAATAGCGGCAAGCACGCGGCCACCGAGGTTCCGGCCGCCATCACGCTCGAGGATTGCTGGAACCTCGTGGAGGCGTCGGAGCGATCGGGTAAACACTGCGTGATGATGGAGAACGTGAACTATCGCCGCGATGAGATGACCATTCTGAACATGGTTCGCAAGGGCCTGCTGGGCGAACTCGTTCATGGTGAGGCCGGCTACAGGCACGACACCCGCTGGCTCAAGATCAGAGACGAGGGGGACGGACTTTGGCTGGGGGCCCATCACGCCCAGCGCAACGGAAACCTCTACCCGACGCACGGCCTGGGTCCGCTGGCCTGGTACATGAACGTGAACCGTGGAGATCGCTTCGATTACCTGGTTTCGATGAGCTCCAACGCCCGTGGCATGAACCTGTACGCCAGGGAGCATTTGCCCCAGGGACACCCCAAGCGCGAGCGGAACTATATCAATGGCGACGTCAACTCCAGCCTGATCCGGACCGTCAACGGACTGACCATCGTGCTGACGCACGACACCGACCTGCCCCGGCCTTACAGCAGGGGAAACCTCGTCCAGGGAACCCGGGGCATCGTTCAGGGCTTCCCAGAATTCAAGGTTTGCCTCGAAGGAGACTCGCACCAGCACGCCTGGGAACCGGGGAGCGCGTACCTGGAACGTCACGAACACCCCTACTGGAAACACGTCTGGGAGGCGGGACTGGGGGTTGTGACGAATCATCCGCCGATCGGCCCCGTTCTCGAAGGGGCCACCTGGGACTGGCGGCCCGAGCGGGAACGGATGAGCGGGGACTTCCTGGAGGACTATCGGTTGATTCAGGCGCTCCTCAAAGGAATCCCCCCGGATTACGACGTTTACGACGCGGCCTCCTGGAGCGCCGTCACGGCGCTGAGTGAGGCGTCGGTCAAGGATCGAAGCCGGCCCGTCGATTTCCCGGACTTCACCCGAGGCAAGTGGAAATCGGCGAAGCCGGTGGAGATCGAGGTCTGACACTCCCAGACTCGTGGTCAGGGAGGACTCCCAGGTCGACGACATGGGGAGTCTCCCAACCGCCACGATCCTTTTGTTCGAAGTTCCGTTTGCCTATTGAGACTGAGTCGCAATCCGAGTACGATGAGGTTGTGAAGCTGACCCGCCGCCGCCCCCGACGAGGATTCGGGGGCCCCTCACTCGAAGTCCCACCGCTTGAGGTCCGTGGCATGGAGACGTCGACCGTCACTCCCCTGGCCCGTGTTCCGGAACCCTTGATTCCACTCACGTTTTTGCGGACGGGCCAGTCCGGCCGCGTTGGCGAGGTGGTGGGTTCGGGGGGGGTGGTCCACCGTCTCCGTGAGATGGGGTTGTGCGCGGGGGCTCAGGTCCAGATGCTCCGCTCGGGAAGCCCTTGCATCCTCTGTCTCAATGGCCAGAAGCTCTGCGTCCGCTCCGACGAGATGGCGCACGTTCTGGTGCGGGTCTGAAAGGAAATGAGCATTCGGCTCTCGGAACTGGCCAAGGGACGTCGGGCCCGGGTCGTCGGGGTCGACGCGGCGACCGAGACGGGCGTCAGAATCCTGGAGATGGGCCTCACGCCGGGAGCCACCGTCGTTCTGACGGGTGCCGCGCCACTGGGTGACCCTCTGGCCTTCGAAGTCCGGGGCTACCGCCTGAGCCTTCGGAAGGTGGAGGCCGACCTCGTCCAGGTCGAGGAGTGTCAAGCCGAACCCTGACCATTGTGGCGGGTCGCGCGCGACCCTCGGTCGCGGAGTCTGAGGAGGTTGACGTTGAACGCCCTGGGGGTCACGACCGTGGCCGAGCCCGAGACCTGGACGGTCGCCCTCATCGGCAACCCGAACACGGGGAAATCGACGCTCTTCGGGGCCCTCTCGGGGATTCGACAACGTGTCGGCAACTACCCGGGCGTCACCGTCGAGAAGAAACTGGGGGGAATGACCCTCGGTTCGAGCCGTTGGACCCTGGTGGACCTGCCGGGGACCTATAGCCTCGCGCCCCGATCGCCCGACGAGCAGGTGGCCGTTGACGTGTTGCTGGGCAGGCAGTCCGACGTGCCCGCCCCCGACGTGATCGTCTGCGTCGTGGACGCCAGCAACCTCGAGCGCAACCTGTATTTGCTGAGCCAGGTCCTCGAACTGAACCGACCGACCGTGGTCGCGTTGACGATGGTCGACGTGGCCGAGGGGCGCGGGATGACCGTGGACGCCCGTCGATTGTCGGCCAACCTCGGGGTGCCGGTCGTGCCGGTTCGGGCCGACCAGCGGGTCGGGCTGGACGCCTTGAAGGAGGCGATGGCCACCGAGGTGGGCCGTCCCCTGGAACGTCGGGAGCGGGTCAGTCCGTTCCCCGAGGCGTTTCAGGCCGAGGTGACCGGGCTCGCCGAGGTTCTGGCGGCCTCGTCGGCGGGGGGTGAGGATCTTTCGAAGTTTCCACGTTACCTCGTCGAACGTCTCTTGCTGGACACGGGGGGATACTTCGAGGGACACGTCCTGAGCGAGGCGCGTCCCGAACTTCGCGAGGCCCTGCTGGCCAGCCGGGCGCGGTTGGCGGAGGGGGGTCACCCCGTTCCCGCCGTCGAGGCGATGGCGCGCTACGGCTGGGTGGCCGAGGTGGTGGCCGGGGTGGTGGCCCGACCCGAGGAGTCGGTCGTCACCCGAGGAGATCGGATCGACGCGGTCCTGACCCACCGGGTCTGGGGGACGTTGATCCTCGCCGTCGCGATGCTCCTGACGTTCAACGCCGTCTTCTCCTGGGCGACCTTGCCGATGGACGCGATCGACGCCGGGGTGGGCGCGCTGGCGGGGCTGGTCGAGTCCTCCCTGCCGGAAGGGGCGTTGAGGTCGCTGCTGGCCGAGGGGGTCGTCGG
>JBFWRA010000182.1:0-7109 GCA_050249155.1 Isosphaeraceae bacterium
AGGGGCGCGTTCAGATCGGCCCCGGCTGCGTGATCGAGTCGCACGCCTGTCTCAGCGGCCCATTGACGATGGGCCGCGCGAACTTCGTCGGCCACGGCGCGGTGCTGGGCAAGGCCCCGCAACATAAAGGCTATCGCGATGAGCCGACCTCCCTGGTGATCGGTGACGAGAACGTCTTCCGCGAGCACGTCACCGTGCATCGGGGTACGGCTCAGGGAACCGGACAGACGCGCATCGGCGATGGGAACCTGTTCATGGTCGGGTCTCACGTCGGACACGACAGCCTGATCGGCGACGGCTGCACCCTCGTCAATGGAGCGCTCATCGCAGGGCACGTCACGCTCGAGGACGGCTGCATCCTCTCCGGTCACGCCGCGGTGCAACAGCGCGTCCGGATCGGCCGGCTCGCCATGCTCGGCGGTCTCGGATCCAGTTCCAAGGATATTCCGCCCTTCGTCCTCCAGCAGGGTTACAACTGCGTGTCGGGACTGAACGTGATCGGCCTCCGCCGCGCGGGCTTCTCGCACACGGCGATCGCCGCCCTGCGCTCGGCGTATCGGACGCTTTATCAGGAAGGTCGAACGCTTCCCAGCGCTCTGGAACGCATCGAGGGAGATCTGGGCGAGCATCCCGAGATCGTGGAGTTCGTGACCTTCATCCGCGAGTCACGATTGGGCATCAACCCAGCGCGATCCGGACACCGTCGCGAGCGGACATTTTAAAGAGCGGTCCCATCGGGCGGGGTCGGAGTCGGTTCCGGGGGTCCGGCCTCCCTGGGCTCGAGTTGGGGAATCGAGAGGTCCGAGAGTCTGCCGGGCGCGGCGACCTTCACGACCGAGGACCGAATTCGACGGTACTCCTCCTCGCTCAACTCACCCGAGGCGTATGCCTCCTCCAGAGGACCGAGGAGGCCCTCGGCGGTGTCGGACGTCTCCTCGACGTCTCCCTTGGCCTCCTTCCAGGTTCGGATCGCCCAGGGAACGCCGACCACGATCCCGAAGGCGAGGAGCGCGAACGTCAGGTACCACTTGGTGTCGGAATCGATCGCGATGATCGCGACGAGGAATCCCATGATGCCGCTCACTCCCGCAAGGACGGACTTTCTGGACGGGTCGCCCAGCGCGGGACGACTCGGATTCATTTTGGGATCGCCCGCGTCCGAAATCCACACTTTGTGGGATCGGAGTTCCGGCGGCTTGTCCGGAACCCCTGAGACCGTATACTTGGAAAGATTGGGTGAGAGTGTCTCACGAACCGGGCCCGCGCGGTCCGAATTACTCCCACCTTGAACGTTCCGCGTTTCACAACGCCGCTACGGAAGGGAGGATCGCCCATGCGCCGTCCGTTACTTGGTTGGGTCGCCGCACTGGCGGTCGTCGCCTGCGCGCCGACGGATCGGGCCTTCGGACAACTCGGAGGCGTCACTTCCGACCCCTTCTCCTTCTACTACGGCTACTATCTTCCCCACCAGCAAGCGATGGCGGCCCAACCCCGGGCGACCGACACGATCAATCAGATCGTGGCGCGTCGTCAATACACGGCGCAGACCGACCGGACCTCGCTGTACGATCCAATCTCGCCCTACGCCAGCGACGAAATGGACCAGTTCGACCCCCGGGGGGCCGACCGCCGGGCGATGTCCGGTGGCGTTCGCCGGCAGTCGTTCAGTTATGGTGGCGGAGATCCGGGCAACCTGAGCGGAAACGGTCCCGCGAGCCATTACAAGCGGACCGAACGCTATTTCCCGACGCTTCGCGACGGCCGTGGACCAAACATGAACCTCTCGGCCGTTCGACCTGGCGCGAGTCGAGCCTTTGGCTCGATGCCCAACATGCCCTCGATGCCCAGCGCTCCGGGGATTCCCCGCTAGATTCCGCGCCTTGGGTAGCCGATTCGCGTTCCGTTCCGTTCCAGAGTGGCGTCGAGGTGAGGCGACCTGGTCGGCCGACCGCGGTCGCCCTTGCCATCAAAGGCGATGCGGACTCTCCCGGCTCCTTGGAAGGTCTGACCAGCGATGGGGATGGATCGACAACGGTTGACTCCCGACGAGCGCGCCAACCTCGTGGCGTACCTCGACGAGGAACTCAACCCGGCGGAAGCCCGCGCCATCGCCACCAAGCTCACCCACAGCCCGACGGCTCGTCGCGAGATTGAAGTTTTGCGCAAGACCTGGGAGATGCTCGACCATCTTCCTAGACCGGTCACTTCTCCCGAGTTCACCGAACGCACCCTCACCGAGATTCGCAAGCTCGACGAGCATGGTGACGCGCTGGGATTGGCCGTCGCCTCGGGATTGCGTCGCGTTCTGGCCCCGGCCCTTTGGGTCGGGGCGTCCGCCGTCGCGTTCCTGCTGGGTTACGCCGTGATGGCCTGGGCCTGGCCCGATCCGACCTCGCGGCTAACCCGCGACCTCTCCATCGCCGAACACCTCGACGAGTACCGCGACGTCGGGTCCTTCGAGTTTCTCAACGAGTTGTATCATTCTCCCGAGTTCGGTCCAGGACAGTCGGAATGAGCCGTTCCCAACCGGACGGGGATCGAACTTCATGCCCAGGCTGATCGGCATTCCGCGTCCCCGCCTCGCCGTCGCACTCGCGTGGATCAATCTCGCGATCTGCGCGAGTCTCGCGGCCCAGGATTCCGATACGCGACGCCTTCAGTCCCTCTCGCGAGAACGTCGACAGTCGCTGGCGGCCAAGCTCCAGGAATTTGAAACTCTGGACCCGGCCGAGCGGGCACGCGTTCGAGCGCTCGATCAGAAACTCGCGGAACTGCCGGAGACTCAACGCGCCGACTACCTGGCCGTCCTGCGTCGCTATCACGTCTGGCTCTCGGGACTTTCCGAGGCCGAACGCGCCGAGATCAACGACGCGCCCCCAACGCTCAGGGCGTCGGTCGTCTCCCGGATCAAGACCGAACAATCGTCGCGCGTCCCCAGTCCTCCACTCTTCTTGCTGGCGGCCGATTTTGGAGGATTCTCCCCCTTCGATCTAGCCAATCGGATGAAGGTCTGGCTGGCGCTCGACGCCGCCCAAAAAGCGGAGATCAACCGGCTGGAAGAACCCGCGCGCTCGCGACGCCTCCAGGAACTTGGCCGCTCGCTGGGCGTGTCGGCCGTAGGCAGAATCAGCCAGGCCCAGGAAGATCAGGCGTTCGACCGCGCTCGGCGATCGGCGATCTTCCCCCTGCTCAACCGGCCCGAGGAACTGGTCAAGGTGGGGCGGCTCAAGCAACGCCTCGCCGAATCAGCCTACTTTAGCGAGAATCCACCGGCGAAGGTGAGTCCCGAGAACCTCCTGCGGTTCGCCGAGGCGATGCCGATCTGGATGCGTTCTCTGATCGACCCGATGCCCCCCGACGACGCGCGGAAGCGGTTGACGGTCCTTTACCGCCTGGTCTTCCCGGCTCCGGCGGAACTCCCCTCGGCGGCCCCCGCCAGAGCGAAGCCCAGCGGCCCTCCTGGAATTCCAGCGCCTCCCAAACCCACAGGCCCCGCCGCTCCGTTTTGACCGGAAAGACCCCCTGAATGCCGCCGGACCATCCCCAAGACCCGACGGACCTCGACGCCCACTGGATGCGCCTCGCGCTGGCCGAGGCCGCGCGAGGGCGTGGCGCGGTCGAACCGAACCCGATGGTCGGTGCGGTCGTGGTGCGTGACGGTCGGATCGTGGGGCTTGGACGTCACGCCCGATTCGGGGGACCACACGCCGAGGTGCTCGCCCTGGCCGAGGCGGGTCAGGCCGCTCGTGGAGCGACGCTCTACGTGACCCTTGAACCGTGCTGTCATCACGGCAAGACCCCTCCGTGCGCCGACCTGGTGATCGAGTCCGGGGTGGTCCGGGTCGTCGCCGCTCTGCGCGACCCGTTCCCCAAGGTCGACGGGGGAGGACTGGCCAGGCTCCAGGCGTCGGGAATCGCCCTGACCGTCGGTGTGGAGGAAGCCGCCGCGCGTCGGCTCAACGCCCCTTACCTCAAGCGACTGGCGACCGGCCGCCCGTTCGTCACGGCGAAGTGGGCCATGACCCTGGACGGCAAGATGGCGACCGCCCAGGGGGACGGTTTCTGGGTCTCCAGCCCTCGCTCCCGCTCCCTCGTCCACGAGCTTCGGGGCCGAATGGACGCGATTCTCGTGGGGATCGGAACGGTCCTGGCCGACGACCCCCGACTCAACGCCCGCCCGGCGGGTCCGCGCGTGGCCGCCAGGATCGTTCTCGACAGCCAGGCCAGGCTCCCCCTGGCAAGCCGGCTCGTCGCGACCGCCGGCGATGCGCCGGTCTGGGTCGCCGTCACCGACCGGGCCCCGGTCGCGCGACGCGTCGCCCTGATCGACCGGGGTTGCGCCCTGCTCGAATTCCCGGGATCGGGGTCCGTGCCGATCGGCCCGCTTTTGGACGATCTAGGACGACAAGGGGTCACCAACCTGATGGTCGAAGGGGGAGGTCGAATCCTCGGGGCGTTCTTCGACGAGGATCAGATCGACGAGGTCGACGTGTTCCTCGCGCCGAAGATCGAGGGGGGTCCGGCGGTTCACGCCCCCTGCCTGGGTCGCGGAGTCGACCGCATGGCCAACGCCGCTCGGCTCGAAGAGACCGTGGTCAGCGAGGTCGACGGCGATGTCCGCCTTCAGGGCAGGTTCCCCAGACCCTGGACGTCGCACCGGACCGACACGGCTTGACCCCCCCGGGTTTGCCTGGCATAATGGACGCTTGATCCGAGGGACTCGATCTTGACCGTTACTCTGTAACGACTTGGGAGCTGACCATCGGTGGAGGAGCCGCGACGCGAGCCCTGCGGAGAGAAGATGGCCCCCAAGGCCGTGGTGGGGCGGGTCAGCCTTTACCTGCGTCAACTCGAAGCGTTTGAGCGCCAGGGTTGCTCCACGGTTTCGAGCGACCGGCTCGGCTCCGCGCTCGGCATCAAGAACGCGCAGGTTCGCAAGGACCTGGCGTTCTTCGGTCAGTTCGGCCATCCCGGGGTCGGCTACCGGATCGAGGAGATGATCCCCGCGCTTCGGCATATCCTGGGAATTGATCGCGACTGGCCGCTGGCGATCATCGGGCTGGGGAACCTCGGCAGGGCCCTGGTCCGTTACCGAGGTTTCCGAACCCGGGGGTTCCACGTCGTCGCCCTGTTCGATAACGACGCCCGCAAGATCGGCCAAACCTACGACGGGCTGACAGTCGAGCCGATCGACGCCCTGCGCAAGACCGTCTCGGCCCGCGGGATCACACTCGGGGTCTTGAGCGTCCCCGCCGAGGCGGCCCAACGGGTGGCCGATCAGATGGTCGCCAGCGGCATCCTCGGCATTCTCAACTTCGCTCCGCTGACCCTGAACCTGCCGCCGACGGTCAACGTGGTCGGCGTCGACCTCAGTCTTCAACTCGAGCACCTGGCCTACAAGGTGCGGACCTCCAACGGAGAGGACGTCTCCCGCGTCGGCTAACGGAATCAGCTTCGCCTTTCCGGCGCGGGCCGGACCGGCTAAGATAA
Organism: Isosphaeraceae bacterium; assembly: GCA_050249155.1. Classification (GTDB taxonomy): domain Bacteria; phylum Planctomycetota; class Planctomycetia; order Isosphaerales; family Isosphaeraceae; genus JBFWRA01. The sequence continues at coordinate 5,491 of JBFWRA010000182.1, forward strand.
TCACGTCGCCGTTGGAATCGATTACCCGGTGGTGAAACGGTATCACAGCAGGTTTTGGTCCTGCTTTTCCAGGTTCGAATCCTGGCCGGGTAGCTCGCGTCGCCTCGTTTCAACTCGCGGCGCGGATGAGGTCACCCCTCCAAAAATCGGCCCCTCAACGTGACTGGGGCACGACCCAGGCCGGTGTCCGAGCCTCGTGGGCCTGAATCGCCTCCTCGTTCAGGAGGGTCTCGGCGATCGCGTCGAGTCCCCTGAGGAGTCGTTCCCGCTCCACCGCGGGGGTCCTAAAGCCCACGACGACGTCGATCCCGCCCGCGGGATGGATCGTGAGCGTCTGGGCCTGAAGATCCACGGTGATCTCAGCTCCGCCCTCGGCCCGGCAAGCATCCGCCACGATGCGCCAGTCCTCCTCGGGCAATTCGATCGGGAGGAGCCCGTTGTTGTAGGCGTTGCCCTCAAAGATGTCGGCGAACCCCTCCGCCTCGCCAGGGGCGATCACCGCGCGATAGCCCGCCTGCTGGACGGCCCAGACCGCGTGCTCTCGGCTGGAACCGCAACCGAAATTCCGGCCGACCACGAGGACGGTCGCCTCGCGAAGCTCGGGCGCGTTGAGCGGAAAGTCCGGGTGGTCCGCGCCTCGGGCCTCGGGATCGTCGACCGCCGGCGCGCCTCCCGGAACGTAACGCTTATCGGCGAAGAGCAGGGGGCCGTAGCCGGTCCGCTCGATTCGCTTGAGGTAGCGCGCCGGGATGATCAGGTCGGTATTCACGTCGGTCCAGTCGAGCAAGGCCGCGCGGCCTCGATGTGTCACGAACGGTTCCATTGGTTCCTCGTCGAGATCGTGGGGTTCGTCGGGACTCGGCCGGACGTCGCCCCGTACCTTCCATCAGGCAGGGGATACGGGCTTCCACCGAGGGTGGGCCGTGGGTCGCGGAAATCGCGGGGAAGCGACCGCGGTTCACCCACCCCCGTTGAGAAGCTTGCGGACGTCGGTGAAGTGGCCAGTCACGGCGGCGGCCGCGGCCATGGCGGGGCTGACCAGGTGCGTGCGGCCCCCTGGTCCCTGACGACCCTCGAAGTTGCGGTTGCTCGTGCTGGCGGAGCGCTGGCCGGGCGTCAGCCTGTCCGGATTCATCGCCAGGCACATGCTACAGCCGGATTGTCGCCACTCGGCCCCGGCGTCACGGAAGACCTTGTCCAGCCCCTCGGCCTCGGCCTGGTGCCGAACCTCCTCACTGCCAGGGACGACCAGGGTGCGAACCCCCTCGGCCACCTTCCGCCCCTTCATCACCGACGCGGCCGACCGCAGGTCCTCGATTCGGCCATTGGTACACGAACCGATGAACACGACGTCCACCGAGATTTCGTGGATGGGCGTGCCAGGGGTCAGGCCCATGTACTCCAGGGCCCTTCGGGCGTCGTCGCGCGAGGCGAAGGGCACCTGGTCCGGCTCGGGGATCGCGCCGGTCACGTCCACGGTCATGGCGGGGTTGGTCCCCCAGGTCACCTGGGGAACGAGGCTCGACGCGTCGATCGAGACGTGTCGATCGAAGGCGGACGGATCGTCGGTCCGAAGCGTTCTCCAGTCGGCCAGGGCGGCGTCGAGCATCGCCCCTCTG
>JBFWRA010000183.1:0-7095 GCA_050249155.1 Isosphaeraceae bacterium
GCCGGCCTTACGGCGGTGGCGACCGCGGAGACCGCGGAGACCGCGGCGGTCGACCCCCCCGAGACCGCGACTAACCATTCGCCCCTGGCGACTCGATCCGGACGGTGAGCGAGCCTTTGGCCGCCCGCCGTCCGATTTCCATCAAAACCGCGGGTGGCTCGGGGTCGTGATCGACTCGATCGGTCATCCCTCGGCAGGTTCCCGAACCCCCTCGTAGACCGTCGGCTCGACGCCGACCAGATCGCGATGGCTCGCGTCCCCACGTTCGGTGGACTTTATCGATGGCCGACCTGTTCGTCAGCCCCAGGACCACGGACGAAGAGCTTCGGGGAAGTCCCGACGATCGCTCTCCCCGGTCCGAGTCGGCGGAATTCGAACCCGAGCGGCTTCGGGCCCAGTACGCGGAGATCGCGCAACTGGCGGGGGGGCTCGCGCACGAGATCCGGAATCCGCTGTCGACCCTGTCGCTGAACCTCGACATGCTGGCCGAGGACTTCGCCGACGCGGAATCGCCCAGAGACCGCAGGGCCCTTCAGCGCGTCCAACGACTCCGTCGCGAGGCCCAGCGGTTGCAGGATATCCTTGAGAATTTCCTCCGGTTCGCCAAGGCCCAGCAACTTCGCGAGGAATCGGCGGACCTCAACGCGGTCGTCGAGGAACTCCGTGACTTCTTCGAACCCCAGGTCCTCTCCCAGGGGATCTCGATCCGAACGTTCCTTGATCCGAATCTTCCGCCGATGCGGCTCGACGTCGACCTGTTCCGCCAGGCCCTGCTCAACCTCCTCATCAACGCGCGCCAGGCGTTGCCCGAAGGGGGTGAGATTCTCCTCCGGACCCGCGACGATGGCGAGGACGTCGTCCTGGAAGTCACCGACACCGGCGTCGGGATGTCGAAGGAAGTCCTGGCCAAGGTCTTCGACCCCTTCTATTCCACCAGGCCCGGAGGAAGCGGCCTGGGACTGCCCACGATTCGCAAGATCGTCGAGGCCCACGGCGGAAGGGTCCAGGTCGCCAGCGAACCGGGCAGGGGCTCTCAGTTCATGATCCGGCTCCCGAAAGATCGCCAGGACGCCCAGGGGGCTCGAATCGACCAGGACTCAGGGTGATGGACCACCAGATCCGCGTCCTCGTGGTCGACGACGACGAACCCCACGCCCAGGCGGTCGCCGAGAGCCTGGAACGTGTTGGTTACGACTGCGAGGTCGCCACCAGCGGTCGAGACGCCCTGGGACTCATCGAGGAGCAGACCTACGACATCGTCCTGACCGACCTGCTCATGGAAGGGGTCAGTGGCATGGACGTGCTGGCCAAGGCCAAGCGCGAACTGCCAGACGCGGAGGTCGTCATCCTCACCGGGCACAACTCGATCAAAATGGCCGTGCAGGCCATGCAGGCCGGCGCGGCCACCTACTTGACCAAGCCCCTGGATATCAACGAACTTCGAACCGTCGCCGACAAGGTCTCCCAGTCGCAGCGATTGGTCCGCTCGAATATCGAACTCCAGAAACAGTTGAACGAACGATTCGGCTTCGAGGGGGTCATCGGCAACTCGCCCTCGATGCACGCGATCGTGGCCAGGCTCCGCCAGATCGCCCCGACCTCGGCCACCGTGCTGATCACCGGAGAAAGCGGCACGGGCAAGGAACTGGTGGCCAAGGCGATTCACAACAACAGCCCCAGGCGCTCCAAACCGTTCGTCCCGCTGAACTGCGCCGCGCTCTCGGAGAACATCCTCGAAAGCGAGCTGTTCGGTCACGTCAAGGGAGCCTTCACCGGCGCGGACCGCGAACGAAAAGGCTGGTTCGAGCACGCCAACGGCGGCACCCTGTTTCTCGACGAGGTCGGCGACATCCCGACCTCCACCCAGGTCAAACTGCTTCGCGCCCTGGAGTCGGGCGAGATCGTCCGGGTCGGCACGAACGAACCCGTCAAGGTGAACGTCCGGCTGATCTCCGCGACCAACCGCGACCTGAACGAGGCCATCGCCGAGGGCGCGTTCCGGCAGGACCTCTACCACCGGCTCAAGGTGGTCAGCGTGAAGCTTCCTCCGCTTCGCGAGCGTCGGGACGACATTCCGCTGTTGATCGATTACTTCCTCAAAGACTTCAACGCCTCGCACGGGCGATCGGTCAAGTCGATCACCGCGGCGGTCCGCAAGACCCTGGTCTCCCACTCCTGGCCTGGGAACGTCCGGGAGATGCGGAACGTCATCGAAAGCATGGTGGTCGTCGACTCGGACGACGTGCTCGACGTGGACGACCTTCCCGAGGACCTTCAGTCCGCGGCCCCCTCCCGGGTCGACCGCCAGGGGCCTGGCGTGCCGTCGCTCGTGGGTCAGTCGCTCGAGGAGATCGAGAAACACTACATTCTCGAAACGCTGAAGCGAACCGACGGCAACCGCGAGGAAGCCGCGAACCTCCTCGGGATCGGCGAACGCACGCTTTACCGGAAGCTCAAAGACTACGGAAAGACGTGATCCCTCCGCGAGGCGAATTCCTCTCGGCGACCGACGGCGACGTCGTCCACTCCCTTCCCATTTTGTGAACGCCGGTTCACAGGGTAAAATCAGGGAGTACCAATCACGGGAAGGGGACGCGCCATGGGGATCATTCAGGAACTCTCGCCCTCGGTCATCAATCAGATCGCGGCGGGGGAGGTCGTCGAACGTCCCGCGAGCGTCCTGAAGGAACTTCTGGAAAACGCGGTGGACGCCGGCGCGTCCCGAATCGACGTGACCGTGGAGCGTGGCGGCAAGGACCTGATCCGGATCGCCGACCGAGGGACGGGCATCGCTCCGGAAGATCTTCCCCTGGCGTTCCGGCCGCACGCGACGAGCAAGCTCGCGACCACAGACGACCTCTACCGCGTTCGGACCCTCGGCTTTCGAGGCGAGGCGCTCGCCGCGATCGCCGAGGTTTCGCGCGTGCGCTGCCAGTCGCGCCAGGCCGACGCGGAGGGAGGCTCGGAAATCCTCATCGAAGGGGGGACGATCGGCGAGGTCTCGGCGGTGGGCTGCCCGGTCGGCACGGTGATCGAGGTTCGAAACCTCTTTTACAACACGCCCGTGCGCCGGGCGTTCTTGAAGTCGGACGCGACCGAGGCCGGTCACGTCCTGGAGATGTTCACTCGAATCGCGCTGGCGCATCCGACGATCCACCTGACGTTCCGGTCGGGGGGCAAGTTGCTTCACGATCTTCCCCCGGTCACCGGCGTTCGCGACCGGATCGCCGTGTTCTTTGGGCGGGAGCTGGCCGAGTCGCTGCTCTGGATCGAGAGTCGAGTCGAGTCGACCCACCTGTTCGGCTACGTCGCGCACCCCTCGCAAAGCCGGTCGAGCAACAAGGGTCAATTCCTGTTCATCGGCGGCAGGTTCGTGCGCGACCGATCGCTGGCGCACGCCCTGGCCGAGGCGTATCGGGGTCTCTTGATGGTCGGGCGAATGCCCGTGGCCTTCCTGCACCTGGAGTTGCCGCCCGAGGAGGTGGACGTCAACGTCCACCCCACGAAGGTGGAGGTTCGCTTTCGAGACGGCCAGCGGATCTACAGCCAGCTGCTCTCGACGGTCCGTCAGACGTTCCTTTCGAGCGATCTGCATTCTCGACTCCAGACTCCCGAGATCGCGCCCGCCCCACCCCAGTCCCCCGTCCACCCGCGGGAATCATCGAGCCGGCCGGCGGAACCGTTCTCCCTGAACGCCCAGGATTCTCGAAAGCGGGAGGTTTCCTCGTGGTTCGCCCCGCGACCGAACGCCAGCGCGGGAGCGGGAGGGACCGACGGATACCCGCCGGCCTCGCCCCTGGTCGATTGGTCCGAGCGTCTTCGAGGAGCGTCGCCGGCCCCGGGGTCTCCGGTTTTCGATGAATTCGCGGATGAAACACCCTCCGCTCCCGCCCCGAACGTGGGGCCGGAGGATCTCGATTCCGCGTCCATGCCCACCGGTCCGACCGAGGCGGAGGCGGTCACCGCACCTCGGGCGACGGCGGGCGATCCGCTGTCGTCCCCGTCGATGGCCAAGGCGATCCAGGTTCACGATAGCTACCTGATCGCGGAGACCAGCGAGGGCATGGTCGTGATCGATCAGCACGCGCTGCACGAGCGGATTCTCTATGAGGAACTCAAAGGGAGGCTGGACCGTGGCGGCGTGGAGTCGCAGAGGCTCCTCGTGCCCGAACCCGTGAATCTGGCCGCGGTCGAGGCCTCGGCCCTGCTGGAACATCGTGAGGCGCTGGGCGCGCTGGGGATCGAGATCGAGCCGTTCGGCGGTGATACGATCCTGGTGCTGAGCACGCCGGCGATGCTGTCCGGCATCGCCCCGGACCGGCTGCTCCGCGATCTGGCGGAACACGTTCAGACCAAGCCGCTGCCTCCTACGCGCGACGGCATGCTCTCGGAGCTTCTGCATATGATCGCCTGCAAGGCGGCGGTGAAGGCCGGCCAGCGGCTCTCTCCCGAGGAGGTCGAGGCCCTGCTCCACCGCCGGCACCTGGTGGCCGATTCGCACCACTGCCCCCACGGCCGGCCGACGGCGCTGGTGTTCACCAAGTCGGAGCTGGAACGTCAATTCGGCCGGATCTGATCGGGCCGCGGCCTCTCCTGGACGTTCGGTTTCGCGATCCAACGCGGTCGAGCCGGAGCCCCGAAACCCTCCCTGACCCCGCGTCCTCGTGAACGTCGACGCCGGCCCCTTTCGCGGGGCTGGCCACTCGTCGTACAATCCGGAACTCACAGGGGTCGAACCGCGGCGGCCGAGGTACGGCGGGGCGAGTCGGAGGCTGGGACGATGGCGTTGATCTGCGCGACGATTGGACGGGGCCGGCATTCGTCGCTCATCGAGGAGTGGAAGGCCGCCGCCGAGGCGGGGGTCGATCTGGTCGAGTTGCGGATCGACTGTCTCCGCCGTGACGCCGACCTGAAGCGCATCCTGGCGGACCGGCCCACGCCCTTGATCTTCACCATTCGAAGAGGCGCTGACGGCGGTCTCTGGCGCGGTCAGGAGGAACGCCGGCAGCAACTCCTCCGCGAGGCGATCGTGATGGGGGTCGATTACGTCGACCTCGAACTCGACGTGGCCTCGAACATCCGGCGATACGGCAAGACCCAACGGATCGTCAGCTACCACAACCTGAAGGGAACTCCCTCCGAGATTCAGGACACCACACATCAGTGCGACGAGATGGACGCCGACGTGGTCAAGATCGCCACGATGGCCCACACGTTGCCCGAAGCTTGCCGGGTGATGATGCTGGCGGAAGGCGCGAAGGTCCCCACGGTCGCCATCGCCATGGGTGAGATTGGATTCTTCACCCGAATCCTGGGCGCGAAGTACGGGGCCCCGTTCACGTACTCCGGGTACAACCCCGAGCGAATCTTCGCCGCCGGGATGCCGATGGCCTCGGACCTGAAACGCGACTACCATTACAACGAGATCAACGCGGAGACCCAGGTCTTCGGCGTCATCGGCGATCCGATCGGCCATAGCCTCAGTCCCGCGATCCACAACACCGCCTTTCGAGACCGCGGCATCAACGCCGTGCTCGTTCCCTTCTTGATTCCCAAGGGAACGCTGGCCGACTCCCTTCGGGAACTCGATTGGCTCGGCGTACGCGGCTACAGCGTCACGATCCCCCACAAGGAGGCGGTCGTTCCGCTGCTCGACCAGAAGGACGGGGCCGTCGAACGGACGGACTCTTGCAATACCCTGGTTTTCGAGGATGGAAAAAAGGTCGGTTACAATACCGACTATCGCGCGGCGATGGACGTTCTGGAAGACGCGATGGGAGGTCGAGCCGAGTCGGAGGACGCTAGCCCACTGTTCGAGAAGCAGGTCCTTCTGCTGGGCGCGGGTGGGGTCGCCCGCGCGATCGCGTTTGGGGTCTCCCGCCGAGGCGCGTCGATCACGATCACCAACCGGCACGACGAGCGAGCGACCCGACTGGCGGAGGAGGTCGGAGCCCGGACCATCAACTGGGGACAACGCGCCAGCACCCTGGCCGACGTGATCGTCAACTGCACGCCCGTCGGCATGCACCCCAACGTCGACGACACGCCGGTCCCTCCCGCGGCGTTCTCTCGCAAGGGAATGGTCGCGTTTGATACCGTTTATCATCCCGAGAACACGATGTTCCTCAAGCTCGCCAAGGAGCGGGAGTGCCTGACGGTCACCGGGGTGGACATGTTCATTCACCAGGCGGCGCACCAGTTCAAGCTCTATACCGGGCAGGACGCCCCGCTGGACCTGATGCGCGAGGTCGTACGGCGTCGGCTCGGCCCGATTCGCGAATGAAGACGACTTCCGATCGCCACGGTCTCTCACTGGTCGGCTACCGGGGGACCGGCAAGTCGACGGTGGGACGCCGGGTGGCGGAGGCGCTCGGTCTGCCTTTTCTCGACGCGGACGCCGTTCTCGAAGCCCGTTGCGGTCGGTCCATCGCCTCGATCTTCGCCGAAAGCGGCGAGCCCGTGTTTCGCGACGAGGAGAGCCGGACGCTCGCGGAACTCACGGGGGGCCCGCCGGCGGTCCTCGCCACGGGGGGCGGGGCGATTCTGAGGGAGTCGAACCGCTCGGCCCTGCGCCGGTTCGGAAGGGTCGTCTGGCTGCGCGCCACTCCAGAGACCCTGGCCGCTCGGCTTCGTCGGAGCGCCGACGCGTTGAGGTCGCGACCTCCCCTCACCGCTCTGGGCACGGTCGGTGAGATTCAGACCCTGCTGGAAGTCCGAACACCGCTTTACGAGGAGGTCTCGGACTGGGTCGTCGAGACCGACGGGAAGAGCGCGGAACAGGTCGCTCGGGAGATCGTCCGGGTCTTCAGTCAGGGGACGTCCCCCACCTCGCCCACCCCAGATACCACGGGAGATCGTCCGTGCTCGTGAGCTGGCAAATCCACGCGATCCTGATCCTGGGACTGTTCGCGGTCGGCGCGGTGGTGGGGAGCTTTCTGAACGTCTGCATCTACCGCATCCCCTGGCAAAAGAGCGTGATCTGGCCCGCGTCCCATTGTCCCAAATGCTCCCAGGCGATCCGCCCGCAGGACAACGTGCCCATCGTGAGCTGGCTCGCGCTCCGGGGCGAATGCCGAAACTGCGGGTCTCCGGTCT
>JBFWRA010000184.1:0-7075 GCA_050249155.1 Isosphaeraceae bacterium
CCAGGCCGCGCCCATTCGTAGGCGAGCCAGTTGAACCGGTAGGGCCCACCCGGCTCGAAAACGATCACCGAGTCGAGGCGGCCGGCGTCGCGGGCGATCTCCAGGTAGTCCTGGAGGTCCGAGACCTTGGCGCAGAGGATCAGGCCGCCGTACCCGTGGCGCATCAGCGCGTCGAGGATGGTACGGCCCGAGCCCGAGCTCTTGCCCGATCCGACCCCGCCCAGCACCTGGATGCCCTGGTACGAATGTCGGATCGTGAAGGGGTCCTCGGGGCCCCAGGACCACAGTGTCTGGTCCATCGGCCAGGGGTCGACCGAGGCGGCGGTCTTGCGCGTCGCCGTGCTCATCGCGCGATGCTCCTTTCGGCGGGGAGTAGGTTCGGGCCGACCGATTCGTCACCGCCGTGGGATGGCGCGTCCCGCGTCGGCTCCGTGAACTTGCGCATACCTCGAAATGCTTCCGGACGAGGATCGGAGAGGTCCCCGTGGTCGATGCGGGACGACCCCAGCGCGGGGTCGCGCGCGCACCGCGGACAATCCATCGAGTCGCAAGGATTGCTCACACAATCATCACTGATGGACCGGGTCGATTTCGGACGCGCCCCGCGAAAAATCGACGGCCCCTCGGGCGGCGTCGCCTCCCGGGCGAGGAGCGTCGCGAGGACGACGAGGTACGGGCCCCACCAGAGCGCCTTCTCGCAGACCCGGCCGACGACGCCGACGAACTCCCGGCGCGTCATGGCTGGTCCCTCCCGGGGCGCGACGGGCCGGCGGCGGCCCCGTCGGCGCGGGACACGTCCGCCCCGAGCCGCTCGCGCAACGCCGCCGCGAGCCGCTCGACGGCCTCCAGGGTCTGCTCCGATCGGGGGGCGCCCCCCTTGCCGCCCAGGAACCGCAGGACCACCCGCTTCGACGCGACCACGGCCTCCCAGCGGCCGAGCCGGATCACCGGGTCCGATCGCGACGGGCCGGACGGCCCCCGTCCCCTGGGCTTGAGGTGGATCTGGCTGGTGACCAGTTCCCGGACCTCCTCGGCCGGCAGCGCGCGCTCCATCGCCTCGGCCAGGATCGCCCGCATGGCGGCCTCCGACGAGAGCCGCGCCAGCTCCCGGGCGATCGCCGGCTTGAGCGCCCCGCCGTCGACCTGGGCGGCGAGATCCTCGGGCAGCCGCAGCAGCGCCAAGGAACGAGTCACCGTCGAGGGTGCGAGCCCGAGTTCCTCGGCGAGCCGCTTGCTGGTCCACGCCTTGTGCTCCAGCAGCCGGGTGAAGGCGTGCGCCTCCTCCATCGGCCGCAAGTTCTCGCGCTGGCAATTCTCAATGAGCTGCCAGGTGGCGAGTTCGGCGTGGTCCTCGGGGAAGGCCGGCAGGACCCTGGCCTCGACCGTCTCCAGTCCGGCCAGGCGGGCGGCCCGCCACCGCCGTTCCCCGGCGACGATCAGGTAACGCCCGGCCTCGGCGGCGTCCGGGGCCACGATGATCGGGCTTTGCTGCCCGTGCGTCTTGAGGCTCACGGCGAGTCGGCCGATCGACTCCGCGTCGAATTCCGTCCGCACGTTGCTCCGCGGCCGAATGGCCGAGACGGGGATGCGGGCGTACCGGACGCCGACGGCGCCCGTCGTCTCCTGGGTCATCGGGGTCGCTCCTCGTTGGGAATGATGGAGGCTGGCGCGGGTCGCCCCAGGAATCCCTGATACGCCGCGCGGAGCCGGACCGGAGTCAGCACGCTCTCCACGGTGTCGAGGGGCCTCCACGAGGCCGGCGACAGGCCGATCCGGACCGAATGGCAGGTCCAGATGAGCGACCCGCCGCCGGAGCGGTGATTCACCCGCAACGGATATCGAGGGCTGAGGCCGGGGACCGGGACCTCGATCGCGATCGAGGCGTCGCCCAGGAACGCCTCGCATTCGTGGACGGTCACGAGCGGTTCGCCTTCGGCGTCGGTCCCGACCTGGCCCCGGCGCGCCAACTCGGCGAGCACCGCGGCCAGGTGGTCCCGAAGCGCCCGGGTCGCGATCAGGTTCCAGAAACAACCGTCTCCGTGACCACGGAACCGCCTGGCGATCGAGGAAATCGGTTCATTCATGGTCGCGCTCCAGTCCCTGGACGGCGGGCGGTGCGGCCTCCAGGCGAGTCGGGCGGGCCTCGGGGGCGGGAACGGGCCCTACCTTCGGCCCGTTCCGGAACGCGCCGTCGGCCAGCCCGAACAGGACCAGCCACCAGAACAGGATCCTTGGCCACGACCGCCAGGGCGGCGTGATCACGAGGCCGTGCTCGGCGTGGGCGAACGCGAGGATCCGCCAGAGCAGCCACCCGAGCGCGAGGGGCTCGAGCGGCGGGCGGGGCCCGAACAGGGCGAGCAGTCGCCAGACGATCTCGGCGAACGATTCGAGACTCGAGGGGCCGTTCATGGGTGAGGGTCCTGTGAGGGAGGTTTGGCGAACCGAAGCGAAGAGGCCGGGAGTGTGACGTCGGGCCGGGCGGCCCGAGCCGTTCTCCCACGGCGTCCTCTATCGTTTCATGACCCCAGTCACTCCCCGTGTGTGCGGCCTCGCCCGGATTTTTTCCGAGGCTTTTCGCGGGACGATCGCCTGAGATCGGTTCACCCCGACGAATTGGGCGTGAGGAACGAAAGGGGTGGTCCTCCGGTGTGAGCCGGTTCGCCTGGAAGCGCCGCGCCGGGGACCACCCGAGATCCCAGAGCGTGTTATGAACTTTAGTCCAGTGGACGGCGTGGGATAGGGTATGATCATCCACCCTACCCCAGTGACGTCTTGGACGCCGGATGGGAGTTCGTCTGATCGACGCCGCGTCGGCACTGGGTCGTCTCACCGGCCTGACGGGAGGGGACGAAGTCCACTGGCCACGGGCGTGCCTGGGCCCCGCGCCGACTTGGCGGAACCGCCTGGCGTCGATCACCAGATCTGAACCCCGCTCACGTCATGTATGCACGTTGAAACCCAGATCCTGGCACCGCGAGACGAAATCGACGGGCCTCGATCCGCTCTCGATCAAGAGGCCGCGGGGCGGGGCGCTCGGCTCTCTCGACCCTCCGTCCGGCGTCGGTCTTCACGGCGAGTCGTTCCAGACCTCGACTAGCCGCCAGCCCCTGTTCGTCGAGGCGACCGCGCGACCGACGTCCCACCCGACCTGACACGCCTTGACGACGCGCGCGGGGACCGGCATCGAGCCGATCTTCGTGTCACCGGAGATCGTCGACTCAAGCCAATCTCGCCTCGGCCCCATCCGCTGGACCGGAAAACGACCATCGATCTCCTTGTCGGACTCGACCGGATTGGTCTCGGAGAGCCAGTCGCGTAAGTCGTCGATCGGCTTCTGGCTGGCCGGCGGGTCGAGCTCGGCGCGGACCGCCAAGTCCCGGGCGGACTCGCCGGCTTTGGCGCATCCCTTCACGACCAGCCTTTGGGCGAGGGTCTCGACGACCGTCCCGGCGGCCTTCATCGACTCGTGGGCGGCGATCACCTTGTTGGTATCGAGGGACCCGAGGAACTCGGAGAATCCGGCGTGACGGTTTCGGCCCCGCGGGTGCCGCGATTGGCGTCCCTGGCCTTGGCGATCCCGTCGTCATCGTTCCCCAAGCGATTGGGCCCGTGGCGCTCCGGGTACGACCGGTGGAGGTGGGCATCTCGTCGTCCTTGGCGAGGGTCCTCGGTCCGAGCCAGACCTCTTTGATCGGCCAGAAACTCCTTGAAGCACGGGCTGATCGACTTGACCGGTCTGGGGATGCTCATCGGGCCCTCCGCTGTCGTGTTCGTCCGCTCCGACACGCGTTCCCTCGTCACGTCAAGGCGCGTCGGACCGCTCCGCCGCGCGCAGGAGCGCGGCCGCGTCGACCCAAAGGGCCTGCCAGTCACCCCGTTCCTCGTCGCCGAGCAGTGCCAGGGGGGCCGCGTCGCGGACGCCGGCGAGCCAGCCGTCCCTCCACCAACGCCCGAGCGCCGCGCGGGCCCGGTCACGCGCCCCAGGATCGGCGTCTCGCATCCGCTCGGTCAAGACCTCCAGTTCGTCGCGGAGCCAGGCTCGAGCCCGGGCGCGCCAGCGGTGGGACTCGGGCGCTCCCGGATCGGCCGCCGTACCCGGCCCGGCGGCCATGATCGCGCAGGCGGCGGCGTGATAGAGGGGAGGGTCCACCCGATCGCGCGCCCAATCCGGGTGCTCGGCCAGGGTCCGGACGAAGAGTTGAGCCGTCTCCTCGTGGAGCCGCTTCTGGTGCGTCGCGAACCGGGCGACTCGCATGAGTTCGGCGGCGGTCCGCGGGGACTCCCGGCCGGCCAGGACCGCGGGCAGCCTCGCCTCCAGTTCCGCCAGCCGACGGCAGGCGTCCACCCAATGGGCCGACGGATACCGCCAGCTCGGGTTCTTCGAACCCAGTTCATGACCGGTCGTCAAGGTGGCGAGGGCCTCCGCGTATCGCCCCGTCCTCATCAGGGCCAGACCGAGATTGCAATGGGCCTCCGCCTGACCGGGTCGGAGCGCGGCGGCCTGGCGCAACGAGGGGATCGCCTCCTCGGACCGGCCGGCGGCGAGCAGCGCCGTGCCCAGGCTGTAATGGAGGTCGGCCCGGCCCGGCTCGCCCTCGAGCCCGGCGCGAAACTGAGCGGCCGCGTCCTCCCGTCGGCCGGCTTCGAGCAGCAGGTTTCCGAGGTGTCGCCGCGTTTCGACGTCGTTGGGCGACAGCGTCACGGCCCGCTCCGCCTCGGCCCGGGCCTCGTCCAACCGGCCGACTTGTCGCAGGGCGACGCTGGAATGATGACGATATGTACCGTTCTCTGGCCTCAACGCGACGGCCCTGGCGAAGGATTCGACCGCCTCGGAGAGCCGACCGAGCCGTTGCAGGACCGCCCCGAGGACGTCGTGCGCGTCGTCGTCGTCGGGACGCCCGGCCACCAGGTCGTTCGCGATACGGAGCGCCTCGTCGAGCGCGACGGGGTTGGGGTCGGCCTCCAGCAGCGTGGTGATCAGGCCGCGACGCGCTTTGGGAAAGCCTGGATCCAGGGCGGCCGACCGGCGATAGGCCGAGGCCGCCTCCTCAAGCCGGCCGGCCGCTTGCGAGGCGACGCCGAGGGTGTACCACGCGTGGGCGTGTTCGGGCGAGAGGTCCACGGCCTTCCTCAGGTGGGTCACGGCTTCCTCGTGACGGCCGAGCTTGACAAAGTCGCCGCCAAGGGCGTGGTGGGCCTTGACCAGGTCCGGACGCAAGGTCAACGCGCGGCGGTGTTCCGCGACGGCCTCGTCGAGCAGTCCGAGATGGTGTAGGGCCGTGCCCAGATTGAGTCGCGCGGCGGGGCTGGCGGGCCGCAGCGCGACGCAGGCCGTCCAGTGCCGGGCGGCTTCCTCATGGCGCGGAGGCCGCGCGCTCGACCGTTGGCAGTCCAGCGCCAGTTCGGCGTTGAGCCAGAAGTCGTCGGGACGACGCCGCGCCGCCCGTCGCAAAAGGCCCGTCGCCTCGTCGGAATCGCCTCGATCCGCGAGCACCTTCGCCAGCAGGACGACGGTCCCCGGGGGCGATTCGTCGCCGTCGACGGCGCGCGCCCGACGCCGCGCCGCCTCGACGTCCCCCCCGTCGACGAGCGCCGAGCGGATCGCGGCGTCGACTGGATCGGGGTCGGCGGCGCGGGCGATCGCGAGCAGGCGGTCGCGGACGGCGGGATGACTCCTTTCCCTCACGATCCTGACGTCGATCGCGGCCAGGAGGACGCCCCGGATCGGGCTGGAACGGACCTGGCCCGCCACGTGCTCGACCGTCGCCGCGTTCAGATCGATGCCGTGGTCCCGGAACGCCCGACCGATCGCGTCGGCCGTGACCCGCGCGGCCTCGCCCTGGGCGTCGTCGCCCCACCGTTCGGCCTCGTCGAGCAGCGCCGCCTCCAGGGCCGCGACGGTCGTCCGCTCGCGTTCCAGTTCGGCCAGGAGCATCGCGATCCGACCGCTCAGCGCTCGCTCGGCCTGTTCCCGCCTTCCCGAGCTCCCGCCGATCGTCGGGAGCATGCCTTGGGCCTGTCGGACCTGGAGGATCGCCCTGGTCCATCCCTCCGGGTCGTCGTCGGTCCGCGCCGCGGCGGCGTGGCCCTCGGCTTCGTTCAGGACCGAATGGACCCTCCCGATCAACTGGTCCCACCGGGTCCGCTCCCGCCGCTCGTACCCTCGCCAGGCGAGGGCCCCCAGGAGGATCGCGGCGGCGCCCACGGCGGTCGTCGCCGCCAACGCGCGATGCCGATCGAACCACCGGAGCATTCGCCGCGGGATCGGCTCGGCGAGGGCCGAAACCGGCTCACCGGCCAGCCAACGCCGCAGATCCTCCGCCAGCGCCGAGGCCGTCGGGTAACGGTCCTCCGGCGCCTGGGCCATCGCCTTCAGGCAAACCGCCTCCAGGGCCTTCGGGACGCGGCGGTCGACCCGTCGCGGGGCGATCAAGAGACCATCTCGCTGGTTCTTGACGATGACCGCTCTCACCCGGGCGGCGAGGGCGTCGGCGTCGGCGTCGTTTCCGTCCTCGCCGTCCCCCAGCGCGGACAGGCTCGCTCCGAACGGCGCGCGACCCGTGAGCACGGCGTACAGAATCGCGCCGAGGCTGAAGACGTCGCTGGCGAACCCGACGGCGGCGTGATCGCCCCTGGCCTGTTCGGGGCTCATGAAACCGGGAGTCCCCACGATCGCGCCCGGCTCCGTCAACGGACCCTCGCCCAGGGCTCCCACGCCGACGCCTGGGACGTCCTCCGGGCTCGGCCCCAAGACGTCCGGATCGCCCAGCGCCTTGGCCAGGCCCCAATCGATCACGAGCGTCTCGTCGAACCGGCCTAGCATGACGTTCCGTGGGGAGAGGTCGCGATGGACGACCCCCTGGCCGTGCGCGTAGGCGATCGTGCCGCAGGCCGTGACGAGCCGACCCAGGAGCTCTCGGAATCGCAGCCGGCGCGCGCCCGGATCCTCGCCGGCCTCGTCCGCCTCGTGGAAGGACACGATCGCTCGCGCCAGGCTCCCCCCGGCGATCAGCGGCATCGCGTAGAACAGGCAGCCCCGCTCGTCCCTGCCGATCCCGTAAATCGGGACCACGCC
>JBFWRA010000185.1:0-7055 GCA_050249155.1 Isosphaeraceae bacterium
GTCGCCGCGGAAGGCTCCGCGCCGAAATCCCGCGAGAGGTGGTCGTTTCAAAAACCCGTCCCACCGCGCGTGCCCTCGGTGAAGAACCCGGCTTGGCCCCGAGGGGACGTCGACCGATTCCTTCTGGCGAAGCTGGAATCCCAGGGTCTCCGCCCGGCCCCGGAGGCCAGCCGGTCCACCTTGATCCGCCGGCTCACGTTCGACCTGACCGGCCTGCCGCCGACTCCCGAGGAGGTCGACGCCTTCCTCGCCGACTCCTCGCCCGACGCCTACGAACGGGTCGTGGAACGGTTGCTGGCCTCGCCACACCACGGCGAGCGCTGGGGAAGACATTGGCTGGACGTCGTTCGGTACGCCGACACCTCGGGTTGCAACGGGGACTTCCCCATCCCCGAAGCCTTTCGCTACCGGAACTACGTGATCTCCAGCGTCAACGCGGACAAGCCTTACGACCAGTTCTTGCGTGAACAAATCGCCGGCGACCTGTTACCGTCGCGATCCGAAGATCAACGTTATGAACAATTGATCGCGACCGGCTATCTCGCGATCAGCAGGCGATTCTCCTCGGTCGCCGAGGAGTTCCACCTGACCCTGGACGACACGATCGACAACCTGGGCAAGGCGGTGCTTGGCCTCAGCGTCAGTTGCGCCCGCTGCCACGACCACAAGTTCGACCCGATCCCCCAGACCGATTACTACGCGCTTTACGGGATCTTCGAGAGCACGCGGTTCGCCTTCCCCGGCACCGAGATCTACCGACATCAACAGGATTTCGTTCCACTGGTGCCCGAGGCTCGTCGTGAAGGGGAGTTGAAGCCGTTTCTCACCCGGATGGCCGAGATCGACGCCGAGATCCTCGCGGTCTACACCAAGATCGAGGTGACGGACACCGGCAAGGAGAAGAACGCGCTCAAGGGACGCTGGGAATCGCTCAAGAAAGAGCGGGACGAACTGGTGAAGTCGCTCCCCGCCTTCGAAAAAGCCTACGCGGTCTCGGAGGGGACGCCCACGGACACCAGGCTTCAGGTCAAGGGAGACCCCAAGAAACTGGGAGAGCCAGTCCCTCGGGGCTTCCTCCAGATTCTGGGGGGCCAGGTGGTTCCCTCGGGATCGTCCGGCAGCGGGCGCGAGTCGCTGGCCGACTGGCTGACCGATCCTTCCAACCCGTTGACCGCCCGCGTGTTCGTGAACCGGGTCTGGGCTCACCACTTTGGGCAAGGCCTGGTCCGCTCGGTCAACGACTTTGGCACGCGAGGACAACTCCCGAGCCATCCGGAGCTTCTCGACGACCTGGCTCTGCGATTCGTCGAATCGGGCTGGTCGGTCAAGACGCTCCAGCGCCGGATCGTCCTTTCGTCGGCGTACCGAATGGGCTCGGTGGACGATCCCCAGGCCGCGCTCATCGACCCGGAGAACACGCTCCTGTGGACGTTCCCGGGACGCCGGCTCGACGCCGAGGAGATCCGCGACGCGATGCTGCTGGTTTCCGGGGCCCTCGAGCGAGGCCCTGGGGGAAAACACCCGTTTCCCCCCGAGATCACCTGGCGGTACACCCAGCATAAACCCTTTATCGACGACTATCCCAGTCAGCGAAGAAGCGTTTATTTGATGCAGCAGCGCTACCGGCTTCAGCCGTTTCTGGCCACCTTCGACGGCGCGGATACGAACGTCTCGACCGGGGAACGCAAGGCGAGCACCACGCCGCAGCAGGCCCTGTTCGCCCTGAACAGTCCGTTCGTTCAGGAACAGGCCGAACGTTGGGCCGACCGACTCCTCCGCGACTTCTCAAGCCAGGCCGACCGGATCACGCGAGCGTACCGGGTCGCCCTGGGAAGGCCCCCGACGGACGACGAGGTCGAGGTCGGGCTCGATTTCCTCCGCGAGATCGAACCCCCTCTGAAGGCCGCCGGGATCGCGGGCGCCGCGGTGCCAAGGGCGGCCCTGGTCAGCTACCTTCGGGCGCTCATGGGCGGAAATGAATTCGTCTACGTCGATTGATACGCGAGGTCCGACTCATGACGGCGCACTGGTCCTCGATTCCCCCGGCCTCGTCCCGTCGGGGGTTCGTCCGCTCGCTGATGGCGGGTTCGCTCCTGCTGCCTGGAGCGATCTCCGAGATCCTCGCGGCCGAGGAAGGCGTGGACGACGCGGTCGATCCCCTTTCTCCCAGGGCTCCGCACTTTCCCGCCAGGGCGAAGCGAGTCATCTTCCTGTTCATGTCGGGTGGCGTCTCCCATCTCGAATCGTTCGATCCGAAACCCGAACTCGCCAGGTCCTCCGGCAAGCGCCACAACGGCAGAACGCTGCTTGGCCCTCAGTTCTCGTTCAGTCCCGCGGGGCGGTGCGGCACACCCGTCAGTGAACTCTTTCCTCAGATCGCCAGTTGCGCCGACGATCTCTGCGTGATCCGGTCGATGACGGGAAGTCACTTCGAACACTTTCAGGCGACCCTGCGCGTCCACACCGGCTCGCTCTCGGTGAAGCGGCCGAGCCTGGGATGCTGGGCGAGCTACGGCCTGGGAACCGAGAACCGGAACCTTCCGTCGTTCGTGGTTCTGGCGCCTTACCTGCCGTATTCGGGAACCCAGGCGTGGTCCTCGGACTTCCTGCCGGTTTGCCACCAGGGAATCCGGATCATCCCCGGAGACGAGCCGATCAGCGACCTTCGCCGACGCGCGCCGAGCCTCGAGGTTCAGGAACGCGAACTCGATCTGCTCGCCCGGTTCAATCAGAGGCACCGGGCCTCTCGACCGTCCGACCCTCTCCTCGCGGGCCGGGTCCGCTCGTTCGAAACGGCGTTTGGCATGCAGCGCGAGATGCCGGAAGTGCTCGACCTTTCCCGGGAGACCGACGCCACGCTTCGGCTCTATGGGCTGGAACGGGGGAGCACCTCGGGGTTCGCCTGGCAATGCCTGGTCGCCCGACGAATGTCGGAACGGGGCGTTCGGTTCGTCGAACTGATCGACTCGGGCTCGTCGAACAACTGGGACTCGCACGGCAACATGCGGGAGCACATTCCCAAGGCCAAGAACGTCGACCAGGCGATCGCGGCCCTGCTGAAGGACTTGAAGTCGCGTGGGATGCTCGACGAGACCTTGGTCGTCTGGACGACCGAGTTCGGCAGGACCCCGCACACCGACAACCCTCAAGGGCGAAGCCATCACCCCTACGTCTTCTCGTCATGGATGGCCGGCGGCGGCGTCAAGGCGGGTACCGTTCACGGCACCAGCGATGAACTCGGCTACGAACCGGCCGAGAACCCCGTCCACGTCCACGATTTCCACGCCACGATCCTTCACCTTCTGGGCTTCGATCACGAGCGGCTGACGTACCGGCACGCCGGTCGAGACTTCCGCCTGACGGACGTTCATGGCAGGGTCGTCAAGGAATTGCTCGCCTGAGCGAGCGTTCCGTCAAGCCTCGGGGGAGCCGAACCCGAGCCGATCCGGCGGCACCCAGCGCGCCCTGGCGAGGTCGGAGAAGAGCGTCTCCCTCGAATAGTGGCGAAGGAGGTAGTCTCGACCGCCGACCGCTTCCAGGAGCGCGGCGACCAGCTCGGAGATCGGCCGGGAGCGGTCCCGCTCGGCCAGGAACCGATCGATCACCTCGATCCAGGCGAGGGTGACCGTCTCGTGGTAGCCGTTGAGCTTTCCGCCGTGGCGGTTGTACCCGATGATCCCATCGCGGATGAGCCCGGTGGCCTCGGCCCGGGTGTGCTTCGACAGATACCAGAGGGCGACGGTCAGGTGACCGGCGTGGGTCCACTGGTTTCGAGGAAGCGAGAGATCCTCGAACGAGCGGACGAACGTCTCGATCTCGGCGTCGGTCATCGTGGTGGTTCCCCGGGGCGGGACTTCCGTCTCCCCGTCGAGACGCGACCAGGGGCCTGGAGGTTCGGGGCGCGGCATTCGTTGGAAAGAGATGCCGCGCCCCGCGAGCGCCCTCGGGATACGATCAAGAGCAGCCCATGCTGTTGCCGCAGTTGAAGCAGCGGTAGCAGGTCCCGCAGCGAACCGTCAGCGCGCCGCAGTTGTCGCAGGCGGGGGCGTCACTCTGGAAATGGGCGAACTGCTGACCCTGGACGTCGGGGCCGGAACCGATCTCGGGAAGGCGGGGTTTCGCCGGCGCCGAGCTGACGCCGGAGGATTCGGAAGGTCGCGCGCCCAGCACCTTCTCGGCGTGTTCCAGGTCGGCGATGGTCGCGGAGCGTTCCCCGTTGGTCTTCACGACGGGAGCGGGGGCGACCGTCGAGGGCTCCTCGTCGATGTGGCGCTGGGGGGCGTTGGCCTCCCGATAACCCGGGATGAACTCCATGCCGAGCCATCGGAAGATGTAGTCGGCCACGCTCTTGGCGATCGGGATGTCGGGGTTGCGAGTGAACCCGGCGGGCTCGAATCGGCTGTGAGCGAACTTGTTGACGAAGACCTCCAGCGGCACTCCGTACTGCAATCCGATCGAGATCGCCGTGCCGAGCACGTCCATCAGACCGCCGATGGTCGACCCTTCCTTGGCCATCGTGATGAAGAGTTCGCCGGGCCTGCCGTCGGGATAGAACCCGACGTTCACGTACCCCTCGTGCCCCTGGATGTCGAACTTGTGCGTCAGACTTCGGCGGGTGTGCGGCAATCGCTCGCGCCGAGGGCCGCTCGCCGCCGCCTTCGCGGCGACCGCCGTCACGGCTTCCACCACGGGCGAGGCCGGAGTGGCGGTGGGGGAAGGGGAGGGGGGTGCCTCGACCGCCCTGACGGCCTCTTCCTTCTTCTCCTTCTCCGACCCTTCGGCCTTCGTGTTGACGGGCTGGTGCCCCTTGGACCCGTCTCGGTAGATCGCCAGCGCCTTCAGGCCGAGTTTCCAACCTTCGAGGTAGGCGTCGCGAATGTCGGCCACGGTCGCGTCGCTGGGCATGTTGACCGTCTTGGAGATCGCCCCGGAGAGGAACGGCTGGACCGCCGCCATCATCCGGAGGTGACCCCGGTAATGAATCGAACGGCCCCCCTGGGGAGGCGGGAACGCGCAGTCGAAGACGTCCAGATGCGCCGGAGACAGACCGGGAGCCCCTTCGATGGTGTCGTGAGCGTCGATATGATCCAGGACGCCGCGAATGGTCGGCTCGTCGTAGCCGAGCTTGCCGAGCGCCATCGGAACGGTCCGGTTCACGATCTTGAGCATGCCGCCACCGGCCAGCGACTTGTACTTCACCAGCGCGATATCGGGCTCGACCCCCGTGGTGTCGCAATCCATCATGAAGGCGATCGTGCCGGTGGGGGCGAGCACCGTCACCTGGCTGTTGCGGTAACCGTGGGCTCGGCCCGCCTCCAGGCACTCGTCCCAGACCTTTCGAGCCTCGGCGAGCAGCTCGGGGGGCGCGGTCGCGCCGATCGACTCGACCGAATCGCGATGCATTTCCATCACCCGGAGCATCGGCTCCCGGTTCAACGCGAAGCCTTCGAAGGGACCGACGTGGGCCGCGTGGTGGGCGCTGGTGAGGTACGCCTGACCGTGCATGATCGACGTGACGACACCCGCCAGCGATCGCCCCTCCTCCGAGTCGTAGGGCAGTCCCGAGGCCATGAGCAAGCTGCCCAGGTTGGCGTAACCCAGGCCCAGCGGCCGGAACTTGTGGCTGTTCGCCGCGATCCGATCCGTCGGGTAGCTCGCGTTGTCGACCAGGATCTCCTGCGCGGTGATGAAGATCCGGCACGCCGCGCGGAATCGCCCGGCGTCGAAGGTGCCGTCCTCGCGACGGAACTTCATCAGGTTGATCGACGCCAGGTTGCAGGCCGAGTCGTCGATGAACATGTATTCGGAACAAGGATTCGACGAGTTGATCGGCGCGGTGTTCGGGCAGGTGTGCCAGCGCTGAATCGTGTCCTCGTATTGCAAGCCGGGGTCGCCGCAGAGCCAGGTTCCCTCGGCGATCTTGTCCAGCAGGGTGGCGGCGGGGTATGTCTCCATCGGCCGGCCGGTCGTCACGGCGCGTGTGGTCCACTCGCCCCCGGTCTCCGCGGCGCGGAGAAACCCGTCAGTCGCCCGGACCGAGAGGTTGGCGTTCTGGAACATCACCGAGCTGTAGGCTTCCCCGTTGAAGTTCGCCTCGTAGCCCGAGGCGATCAAGGTATAAGCCTTCTTCTCCTCCTTGGTCTTGCACTCGATGAATTCCAGGACGTCGGGATGCCAGACCTTCAAGGTTTGCATCTTGGCGGCGCGACGGGTCTTGCCGCCCGACTTGATGACCGACGCGATCGCGTCGTACACCCTCATGAAGCTGACCGGGCCCGACGGCTTGCCGCCACCGGCGAGCTTCTCCCGGCTCGAGCGAAGCGTGGAGAGGTCGGTCCCAGTCCCGGAACCGTACTTGAACAGCATCGCCTCCGAGGTCGCCAGACGCATGATGTCCCGCATGTCATCGGCGACGCTCTGAATGAAGCAGGCCGAGGACTGGGGGTACTCGTAGGCGTTGGTGGCCTTGACGACCCCGCGCGTCTCGACGTCCCATCGCCAGTTGCTCGCGGCGCCGGAGAGCCCGTATTGATGAAAGAGCCCGACGTTGAACCAGACCGGGGAGTTGAACGAACCGTACTGGTTCAGGCAGAGGCTGGTCAATTCGTCGTAAAACCGCTCGGCGTCGGCGTCGGTGGCGAAATAGCCGTCGTCCCGTCCGCGGTCGGCGATCGTGCGGGTCACGCGATGGACGAGCTGTCGGACGCTCGACTCACGATCGGGCGTGTTGATCTCGCCATAAAAATACTTGCTGACCACGACGTTCGTGGCGAGCTGGCTCCAGCTGCGCGGGACCTCGCAATCCGTCTGCTGAAAGATCACCCGCCCGCGTTCGTCCTTGATCTCGGCGGTCCGGAGGTCCCAGTCCACCTGGTCGAACGGGCTGACCCCCTCGGTGCTGAAGACCCGCGGGACCACCATTCCCGCGCGATCCGATCGCCACCGTCCCTTCGCGGAATCCGCCCCCGAACCCACCTTCGCCCGTTCCTCGACAGTTGCCATGGACTTGCTATCCGCTGTCCCGTCAGTTTCGTGGTGCGAAAGTCTGACTCACT
>JBFWRA010000186.1:0-7044 GCA_050249155.1 Isosphaeraceae bacterium
CCCGTTACGCCAGCTTCCCCAGGAACCTCGACCTTCTCGGCGTCAGACCCAACGCCTGGGGGTCCTCCTGGGAGCCGATGGACACCTACCAGTACCTCAAGCAACGCCGCGACCTGACCGCGCGGAACAACCCCGGCGCGTACTTCTGGGCGATGCTGCCCGCCGCACCGACGCCAGCGATCGGGGAGGCGGTCTGGGGGAACGACGTTCCTCCGCCCTGGGGATACCCGTCGGTCCAACCGGAACAAATCCGTCTCTTCACCTATACCGCGTTGATGGCGGGCTACCGCGGCGTGGCGTATGAGGGAAGCGCCGACCTGACCAGCGATCGCGGCCGGATGCTCCTGCTGGAAATGTCGATGCTCAACGCTGAGATCGATCTCTTCGAGTCGATCCTGGCCAACGGCGTCGACCCGATTCCCGTTTACCAGGCGTTCGACTCCGATCCGCCCAACCTTCCGCCTCCTGGCGGCCGGCCCGGCGCTCGGGTCGAGATCAAGCCCGAGCACACCGCGATTCCGGGAATCCTGGGCGCGTCGATCGGCACGCGCGACCGCAAGGGCGTGTTGCTGGTGATCGCCGAACTCGCCGGCGCCGCGCAGTTCCAGCCGCCCCAAATGTCGCGCAATGAAGTGAACATGACGGTGATCGTGCCCGAGGGAGCGCAGGCGTACGAGGTCAATCCCGGTCGCGTGCGGGTGCTTCCCAGGGAGCGGGGCGTGGGAGGCACGCGGATCACCCTGGAGGAATTCGACAGCACCGCGATGGTCCTGGTGACGACCGACTCGGCGATGGCCGAACGAGTCGAGGCGGTGGTCAAGGGAATCGCGCCGACCGCCGCGCAGATGGCCATCGAGCAGGCCGAACTCAAGCTGGCCTGGGTCACCGAGATCAACGGTCGGCTCGCCGAGCGGGGACACTATCTGGTCGAGGACAAGGAGCGCCAGCGCCGAGGACGCGCGGGTGATCCCAACCCGACGGACCAGATGGACCTGTTGAACAAGGCCGCGGAGAACGTCAAGGCGGCCCGTGAGAATCTTGAGCGCGAGAACTACGCGGAAGCCTGGTCCGAAGCCCGACGCGCCTCGCGGCCGCTCCGCATCCTCATGAGGGGGCTCTGGTCCAACGCCCTGATCGCGATGATCCGGGCCAACCTGAACCCCGACGACGTGGCGAACCAGGAGCTGATCGCCACGGGGAGAGCCCGGCGAATCGGTCCACCGGTGCTGATGGGAGGGGTCGCCTCTCCGGGCCTCTGCTCGTTCAACTTGCTTCCGCAGCATTACCTCTGGGTCGAGTGGATGGGCAGCGCCCGGTTCGGGCGAGGACTCATTCCCAGCGGAACGTTCGACGACCCCGAGGCTCTGGAGAAAGCCGGCTGGGCCAACGAGAGCTACCGCTACGAGGGGATACAATCCAAGGTCGTGACGGTCCCCAACAATCCGGAGAAGACTCGTCGCATCATCAAGATGACCGTCGAGCCCGCGGCGGGAAACCGGATCGAGAACCTTCCGAAGTACCTCGACATGCCAGCGGCGGCGATCCGGTCCCCCGCCGTGCCGGTCAAGACCGGCGAATTCCTCCGAATCTCGGTGTACGTCCAGCGCTCGGTGTCCACGGCCAACGGGGGTGGCGGCCTGATCGTTCGGGACTCGATCGGTGGCGAGGCGCTGCAATACGTCACGAACCAGCCGGTTCCCAGGCTCAGCAAGGTGGTGATGTACCGCCGCGCCCCGGCCGACGGCGCGTTGACCGTGACGCTTGGCCTGGCGGGCTACGGCGAGGCCTTCTTCGACGAGCTCACGGTCGAGCGTGTGGAAGCGGCCCCCGACGCGGGGGTCGCGACGGCCCCGGCGGGGCGAACGACGCGATAGTGGGTTCCGCGCGCGTCGGCCAGGCTCTTGGGACGTTCACGGAAGTTTCGGAGGAAACGGCTTTCCGATTTTTTCTGAACTTCCGTCGTTTGACGAACAGTTCTCTTGTATCGATTACGCGGAAAACGCCGATAACTCTCACCAAGACGAGCACGGGTCGTGCCCCGTGCCCGGCGGAGTCGACCGACCCGACGGCCCACGTGGCCGGGGGGTTCGGCCACAGGTCGTCGGACGACCCGTCACACATCCGGAGCCCTTGGGGGTGATCCCGTGGTCGGTCGAAGCTTCGGAAACGGTTGCCCTGGTGGACGGGTCGTCCGTCCCGCGAACGGTGAAGTCTCCTGGCGTTCACGCGGAGCGCCTGGAAAAGACGAGGGGCGTGTCAAAGTGGTGGAAGTCGGCTTGACCGGTAAGTTGGAACGGGGTACACACCGCTCCGACTCGCATCCGATCGCGGCCGCGCCTCCGGAATCCCGCTCCATGAATCCGCGGATCCCCCCAGGAAATTCGGGTGAAGTCGCCGATTCCTCTCATCGAGGGATCGGGCTTCCACGTTGGTATCGCACTCAGATCCCCCGCCCCTTGGGCACGTCAGAGACCGTCGGCAGGGACGTCGTCGGTCGCCCTCGAGAGCGGCGAAAGGAGGTCGCGTTGGGAAGGCTCAGTACACTCACGATCCTCTTGACCCTCGGCGCGTGGGGAACGACCGCGGCGGGCGCGCCCCAGGAGCGCGCGGCCTCGTCGACCGAGTCGGCCAGGCCACCCGCGCCCGTGCCGCCGGTGAAGTACCTCGAAGCCGGGGCAAGACTGTTCAACTCCGGCCAGTACGACATGGCCGCTCGGTACATCACCGCGGCGCAGTCGTACCGGGATCAGCTTTCCAAGAGCGAACAAACGATCCTCGACGCGTATTTGAAGGAGATGGCCAAGGCCCCGTCCTCCTCCGCCCCCGCGGCGGTGGTCGCGGCGGCTCCGACGGCCGATCCGGCGGTTTCGCCCGCGGTGGCGCGAGCCAGCGGCGCCGTCCTCGCCTCTCCCTCCTCGGCGGTGCCGATGCCGGCTCCCGCCCAGGAAACCGGCGACGTTCGACAGCAGGCGAAATGGCTGCTTCAGGCGGCCCGGGAAGAGACGCGCCTGGGGAACTATGACAGCGCCGCGGCGAAGATCGAGCAGGCCCGCGCCCTGAACGTGCGCTGGGGTCTGTTCGACGACACACCCGACAAGGTGGCCGAGGCCCTGGAGAAGGCCCGCCCCGAGGCGCTGGCCGTCACCGAGCCGTCCGCGTCGCACGACAAGGACGCCGCCAAGGTCAAGCTCAAGGAGGCTCGGGCCGCGCTGGACGCGAAGAACTTTGAGCAGGCCGAGGTGATCGCCCTTGAGGTCAAGGGATGGAACCTGAGCTACGGCCTGTTCGAGGACAGCCCCGACAAGGTCGCCGCCGCCGCTCGCGCTCTGCGACGTCGCGACGCCGTCCGCAACACGAGCCCACGCGAGCAACCCAGCCAGGGCGTCTATGACGTGCTGGTCGAGGAAGCCCGCCAGCTCGCCGCGGCGGGCAAGCTCGACGAGGCCGAGACCAAGGCCAAGCAGGCCCAGCGCATGAACGTCGTGCCGGCCAACACCGCCGACCGCGCCGAGAGCGTGCTGCACGACCTGGCCATGCTTCGCGCCCGACAGGCCCCCAAGGGTGACGCCGAGGTCGCCGTGGCCGCCGTCGACGGTGCCGGGATCGACTCCTTCGAGGAGCCCGCCAGCGTCAAGGCCGAACGCGAGGCCGACGAGCTGCTGGCCAAGGGCGACGAGAAGGGTGCCGTGGCCAAGTTCGCCGAGGCGGACAAGCTCCGAGCCGAGGAAGCGGGACGACCTCCCGTCGAGCCTGTGATTCAGGGACTTTCCGACGCGGACGCGGGCGATCCGCCCGCCCCGGTGGCCGCGATCGACTCGCCCGCTCCCGCGGCGGTCGACTCGCCCCAGCCGGCCGCGGTCGAGGCCCCGGCCCCGGTCGACGCCCCGGCGTCCTCGATGGGACGCGCCGAGCAACTCCTGACCGAGGCCAACGCCCTCTACCGAGGGGGTAACTACCCGGCCGCCCGGCTCAAGGTCCAGGAGGCGAAGCTGGAAGGGGCCGACGTCGCCCCGGCCGCCGAGGAGGTGCTCGCCCGAATCGACGTCGCGGAACAGGCCGCGGCCCTCGGGCTGTACGAGTCCGCCCTGGACGCCGTGCGCAAGGGAGAGGTGCCTCGCGCCAAGAGCCTTCTCAACGAGGTGCTCGCCAGTGGCGAGGGTCTCGACGAGGGACTTCGGGCCAAGGTCGCCAGCCTCATGGAGAAGCTGCCCCAGGACGACGCCGGCAGGGCCACCGCGACGGACCGACTCGCCC
Source organism: Isosphaeraceae bacterium (assembly GCA_050249155.1). Lineage (GTDB taxonomy): Bacteria > Planctomycetota > Planctomycetia > Isosphaerales > Isosphaeraceae > JBFWRA01. The sequence continues at coordinate 4,255 of JBFWRA010000186.1, forward strand.
CCGCGGGCGACGATGCCGACGCCCTGGCCGCCCAGAAGCTCAACGCCGAGGTCGGCACCAAGATCGCCGAGGCGCGTCGGCTCCAGGAGACCGACCCCGACAAGGCCATCGCCATGTACGAGCAGACCCTCAAGGGGGTCAAGGCGTCCGGCCTTCCCGACAACCTCAACAGGACGATGGTCCGTCGTCTCGAAGTCGCGATCGAACTGGCGAAGAAGGACAAGGTCGTCTTCGACGCCAAGATGAAGGACGCGAACTATCGGGCCGAGATCGAGCGGAAGCGGCTCCGCGTCTTCGAGGCCGACGCCGCCAAGAAGGCCCGCGTCAAGGACTTCATGGACAAGGCTCAGGCGGCCATGTCCGAGGGCCGGTTCCTTGAGGCCGAGTCGTTCGCCAAGCGAGCCAGCGAGGTCGATCCCGACAACGTCGCGGCGACCATCATCGCGTGGAAAGCCCGCGCCGAGCGCCGATTCAAGCGGGACATGGAGAACAAGAACCTCAGGGAGGACGGTGCCGTCACCGCCTTCCAGGAAGTCGACCTGGCCTCCGTCGCCGATCCCGAGGTTCAGCTCAACGGCATCAAGTACGCCCGGAACTTCAAGGACCTGACCCAGGAGCGGCTCCGCACCAACGCCCGCCTGGAGGTCAAGAAGGAGCCAAGGACCCTCGCCATCGAGGCCAAGCTGCGGGACTCCGTGTCGCTGAACATGGACAAGCAGCCCCTGAGCGAGGCGATCACCTTCCTGCAGAACTACACGGGCCTGAACATCGTTCTGGACCCCAAGGCCCTGAGCGATGAGAACGTCACCTCGGTGACCCCGGTCACCCTGACGGCGAACAACATCAGCCTCAAGACCGCCCTGAAGCTCCTGCTTCGCCCGCTGGGGCTGGTCTACAAGGTCGAGGAGGACGTGCTGCTGATCACCAGCCCGCAGGCGTCGCTGGCCTCGACGTTCCCGAAGACCTATTACGTCGGCGACCTGATGATGCCGCCGGGCAAGCCCAAGTCGGGCCCCCTCGGCCTGCCGACTCCCGAAAGCGTCAACACCCCCAACGGCGGAATCGACGCCGCGGCCTTGCAGGCCGGTGCCCTGGGCACCGGGATGACCGTGACCCCCGGGGTCAACGGCGCGGGCTCCTCGGTGAGTGAACGGCCCAACGTCGACATGACTCCGCTGATCCAGATCATCACGAGCTCGATCGCCCCGAACACCTGGAGGGTCAGCGACTCCTCCGGCCAGGACGTGACGGCGGCCTATGGGATGGGTGCGAACTTCGGCGCCGACGGCCTCGGGGACACCCAGCCGATCGGCTCGATCACCCCGTTCTTCCTGAGCATCAGCCTGATCATCCGCCACACGGCGGAGGTCCACGACCAGGTCGCCGACCTGCTCCGGCAGCTTCGACGGCTCCAGGACCTTCAGGTTTCGATCGAGGTCCGGTTCATCTCGGTCAGCGACAACTTCTTCGAGCAGATTGGCGTGAACTTCGACTTCGCGATCCAGTCTGACGTGGTCGGTCCCAGGTCGACCTTCGCGATTCCCAACCCGGCGGCGGCCTTCGCGGGCGGTGCCGCGGGTGGTGCGGCCGGTGGAGCCGCGGGTGGAGCCGGCGGCGGCCTCGGCGGCGGTGGCGCCGGCGGTGGCCTCGGTGGTGGTGGTGCCGGTGGCGGTCTCGGCGGCGGCGGCCTCGGTGGCGGCGGTGCCGGTGGCGGCCTCGGTGGTGGTGGTGCCGGTGGCGGTCTCGGCGGCGGCGGCCTCGGTGGCGGCGGTGCCGGTGGCGGCCTCGGCGGCGGCGGCCTCGGCGGTGGCGGTGGTGGTGGCGTCGGTGGTGGCGTGGCCCCCTACCTGGTCAACCCGATCCGCGACCACTCCCTGGGCAACAGGCTTCCGGTCACCGTCGGCCTCTCGGCCGGTGGCATCGGCGGCTTCTCCCCGGACCTCTCGATCCCGTTCACCCAGGGAAGCGCCGCCCTCACGGCTCCGGTCAACGCGGTTCCTGGAGCGGGTGCCACCTTTGGCATCGCCTTCCTGAGCGACCTGGAAGTGTATCTCTTCCTGACGGCCGCCCAGGGCGACACCCGGACCAACGTCCTTCAGGCCCCGAAGGTCACCACCTTCAACGGTGCCGCGGCGTCGATCTTCAACACGACGCAGATCAACTTCGTCTCGGGCCTGACGCCGATCGTGGGCCTCGCCTCGGTCGCGTTCACCCCGCAGGTCACCTCGTTCCCCGATGGCGTCTTCCTGTTCGTCACCCCGGTGGTCTCGGCCGACCGACGGTACGTCAGGCTCTCGCTGTCTCCGTTCTTCACGGGGATTGAAGGGTTCGACTCGATCTCGATCCCCGCGGCCGTCGGTGGCACCGGCTTCGTCGGCGGCGGTGGCACGATCAACGCCACCATCCAGCTTCCCCGGTTCACCCTCACGAGCGTCTCGACGACCGTGACGGTGCCCGACGGCGGCACGGTCCTCCTGGGCGGCGTCAAGCGGCTCAACGAGGAGCGCCGGGAGTTCGGCGTCCCCGTCCTCTCCAAGACCCCCTGGATCAACCGCCTCTTCCGCAACGTCGGGATCGGGCGCGTGACCTCCAGCCTGATGTTGATGGTCACTCCTCGGATCATCATCCTTGAAGAGGAAGAGGAACGGCTGGGCATCCCGACGATCGCACTCTGACGCGATCCCGGGGGCCTGAAGCCCTTCCCGAACCGTTCCTGACGCGACCGGCCGCCAGGGGATCCCATCCCCAGGCGGCCGATTTCGGTTTTTACAAGAAGCACCGGCGGCGGGT
>JBFWRA010000187.1:0-7040 GCA_050249155.1 Isosphaeraceae bacterium
ACCCCGCCTACAGTGTCGCGGGCAATCGTCGAAATCTGGGCGTCGCGGTTCGGACCCGTCGGTTCCGCTACGCGGAATGGGACGGCGGCCGTAACGGCTCCATGCTATTCGACCTCCAAAACGACCCCGACGAACGGACAAACCAGGTGACCGACCCCGCCTTCGCCAAGGTCCGCGACGAACTCGCGGCGCAGGCGAAAGCCCACGCCGCGGGGGGCGCTCGCAAGGACTCGAATCCGAAAGGATAAAATGTGTTGAGATCCCTACTTTTGATCGCGTCGACCCTCGCCCTCACCTCGACGGCCGCGCGGGGCGAGGCCCCGCCGCGGCCCAACGGCGTGATCGTGTTCGTCGACGATTTTGGCTGGGGTGACCCCTCCTGCTACGGAAACCCGCTGGAGAAGACGCCGAGCATGGATCGGATGGCCCGCGAGGGGATTCGGTTCACCCAGGGATACGTCGCCTCGCCGATCTGCTCTCCGTCGCGCTGCGGCATCATCACCGGCCAGTTCCCCGCGCGCTGGAGGATCACGAGCTACCTGCAAACCAAGGCCGGCAACCGCGCCTGCGAGATGGTCGATTTCCTCGACCCCAAAGCGCCCTCGCTTCCCAGGATGCTCAAGCAAGCTGGCTACGCCACCGCGCACGTGGGCAAGTGGCACCTGGGTGGCGGTCGCGACGTGACCGACGCGCCGAAGTTCAAGGAGTACGGATACGATCTGGGATTGGGAACGTACGAGAGTCCCGAGCCCGCCCCGGCGCTGGGCACGACGACGGTTCCCTGGGGTGACAAGCTCGAACCGGGGCAGGTCCCTCGTCACGAACGAACCCGCTGGATGGTCGACCAGACCCTTCAGTTTCTCCGGGAGAACTCGGGAAAACCCTGCTTCGTCAACCTCTGGCTCGATGACACCCACCTTCCCTTCGCACCCTCGGCCGAGCAACTCGCCGCGGTGAGGACGGACGGAGATCCCCCCCTCGTCGCTCGCTACAAGGCCGTTCTCGTCGAGACCGATCGGCAAGTCGGTCGGCTTCTCGACGGCCTCAAAGATACGAATACGCTGGTTTTATTGGTCGGCGACAACGGCGCGTGGCCGACCCTCGACCAGGTGCGCGTCGGTGGTCTCCGAGGCTCGAAACTCAGCCTGTATGAAGGGGGCACCCGCGTGCCCTTCCTGGCCTGGTGGCCCGGCGTCACGCCCGCTGGGGTGACGAACGACCGGACCGTCATCACCGGGCTCGACCTCTTTCCGACTCTGGCCACCCTCTGCGGGGCGACCTCGCCGCAGGATTATCCGCCCGACGGAGAAGATCTCGCCTCCGCGATCCGAGGGGATCAGCCAACCCGCCAGAAGCCGATCTTCTGGGAGTATGGCCGGAATGAGACCTCGTTCCGTTACCCGGACGAGGCCAGGCACCGCAGTCCCAACGTCGCCGTCCGGGAAGGGGACTGGAAGCTGCTGGTCAACGCCGACGGCACGCGTCCCGAACTTTTCAACCTCGCCCAAGATCGAAACGAATCCAACGACCTGTCGGCCGAGCATCCCGAGCTGACCGCCAGGCTCACCCGTCGCGCGCTGACCTGGAGGAAGTCCGTTCCATGAGAATCCTTTTGATTCTGTTGACCTTGACGCCTGGACTCGCGACGACCGCGGGGGGAGCCGAGGCGAGACCCAACGTGGTCTTCCTGCTGGCGGACGACCTGGGCCGGGAGGATTGTGGGTTCATGGGGGGGACCACGATCCGGACCCCGAACATCGACAAACTGGCCGCCGCGGGTGCGAAGCTCGACGCCTTCTACGCTTTGCCAGTCTGCAGCCCGACGCGCGCGGCGCTCATGACCGGCCGATACCCGATGCGGCATGGACTCCAGGTCGGCGTCGTTCGCCCCTGGGCCCAGTACGGCCTTCCGTTGGAGGAACGCACGCTGGCGCAGGCGCTCAAGGCCGCCGGCTACAGGACCGGCATCGTCGGCAAGTGGCATCTCGGGCATTTCCAGCCGGAGTATCTCCCAACCCGTCGCGGGTTCGATCGACAGTACGGCCACTACAACGGGGCTCTCGACTACTTCACCCATGAACGCGACGGCGGATTCGACTGGCACCGCGACGACCAGATTTGCCGAGACGAGGGATACGCCACGCGACTCCTCGGTCGCGAGGCCGCGAGATTCATCGCCGAGTCCGCGGGTGAGACGCCGTTCTTTCTCTACGTTCCCTTCAACGCGGTTCACTCGCCGCATCAGGCCCCCCCGGAATCGATCGCGCCCTACGGCGCGTTGAAAGGTCCGCGCAAGCCCTACGCGGGGATGCTCGCGGAACTCGACGAGGCGATCGGAACCATCGTCGGCGCGGTCGAGAAAGCGGGTGTTCGCGGGAACACGCTCTTCCTCTTCAGCAGCGACAACGGCGGCCCCGCGCCTGGTCGAGTCACCGACAACGGCAAGTACCGGGCGGGCAAGGGCACTCTCTACGAGGGAGGTGTGCGCGTCGCGGCGTTCGCGACCTGGGACGGCCATATCCCCGCGGGATCGACGATCACCGAACCTATCCATATGGTTGACTGGTATCCCACCTTGCTCAATCTCTGCGGGGCCAGTCGAGAACAGCCCCTGCCCATCGACGGACTGGACGTCTGGCCCACCCTGACTCAGGGAAAACCGTCGCCGCACGACGCGATCCTCCTGAACTCGACGCCGAGGACCGGGGCCGTTCGCGTTGGCGACTGGAAGCTCGTCGTCAAGAACGGCGAGGACAACCCCGACGCCCCCGCCCCCGCCGCGTCGGGAGAAGAATCCGTCGAATTGTTCAACCTTCGCGACGATCCCCACGAAACGACCAACCTCGCCGATCGCGAGCCCGCCAGGCGGGACGCCCTGCGCGCCTCGCTGAACGAATTCGCCCGACAGGCGGTGCCACCCAGGTCCAGGCCCAGGCCCAGGGACTTCGTCGTGCCGAAGGTCTGGGGACAATTCGACTAATCCAAGGCCGGCTCTCAGGAGCGATTCAATGCGACTCTTGGCATTTTTCGCGGTCGTTTTTGGACTTGTCGCGACGGGCGCTCAGGGGTCGCAGCGCCCCAACGTCCTCATCGTCATGACCGACGACCAGGGCCTGGGTGACTTCTCGTTCACGGGGAACCCGATTCTCAAGACGCCAGGCTTTGACTCCTTCGCGCGGCAGTCCGTGAGGCTGACCGACTTCCATGTCGCGCCGATGTGCAGCCCGACCCGTGGGCAGTTGCTGACGGGACTCTCGGCGCTTCGCAACGGAGCGACCTCCGTGACGGCCGGGCGGACGTTCCTCCGCCCCGGTTTGTCCACGCTCGCCGACGACTTCGCCAGCGCCGGTTACAAGACGGGAATCTTCGGAAAATGGCATCTCGGCGATTCGTATCCCCACAGACCCATTGACAGGGGGTTTCAGGAAAGCGTCTATCATCTCGGCTGGGGGCAACTGCATTCCACCCCCGAATTCGACTGGCCGCTCATCGACGGTCGGTACTTCCACAACGGCGTCGAACGTCGCTACCAGGGGCACTGCACCGACTTCTGGTTCGACGCGGCGACGTCCTGGATCAAGGAGCAAAAGAGCCGCGGCGAGCCCTTCTTCTGCTACTTGCCGACCAACGCCCCCCACGCTCCTCATATCGAGTTGAAGGAGTTCGTTGAACCCTATGAAGGCAAGGGGCCGGCAAACTTCTTCGGGATGATCGCCCACCTGGATCGACGCTTCGCCGATCTGATGAGGTTCCTCGACGAGGAAAAGCTGGCCGATGACACGATCGTGATCTTCATGACCGACAACGGCGGCACCGCGGGGGTGAGCACGTTCAACGCGGGAATGCGAGGCGCGAAGACGACCTACTACGAGGGGGGGCACCGAGTCCCCTGCTGGATTCGCTGGCCCAACGGCGGACTGGGCGAGCCTCGCGACGTCTCCGACCCGACCCAGAACACCGACCTCGCTCCGACACTCCACGACCTGTGCGGAATCAAGCCGAAGGCGACCGCCGCCTCCTCCGACGAACTTTACCGAGGAACGAACCTCGCCCCGTTGCTTCGAGGGGAGAAGGATCGTTTACCTGATCGCATGTTCGTCGTTCAGTATGGTCAGATCCCCGCCAAGTTCGACGCGTGCGTCGTCTGGGGCAAATGGCGGTTGGTGAAGGGAACGGAGCTGTACGACGTCGAAGCGGACCGAGCCCAGTCGAAGGACGTCTCCGCCGATCATCCCTCGGTCCTGGCGGCCATGCGCGGCCATTACGAGCGCTGGTGGGCGGGAATCGAACCGTCGTTGAACGACTTCGTGCCGATCAGCCTTGGGGCCCCGGCTCAGCCGATCGTGGAATTGACCAGCGGCGACTGGGAAGGCATCTACGCGGACAACTCCGGATTCGTTCGAGAAGCCGTGGGGGGGCCGGACGGTGGCCGCTGGCACGTCCAGGTCGAGAGGCCAGGGACGTATGAACTCGTCCTTCGACGTTGGCCTGAGCAAACCGGCGCCGCGCTCGGAGCGCGATACGAGCCGTCGGAGAAGTCGCCGTCGAACAAGCCCAACGTCAAGACCGTCGGGTTTCCCACGATCGCCGGCGCGCGGGTCCAGATCGCCGGCATCGGGGGCGCGAGTTCCGCCGACCCGAAATCGACTGGGGCGACCGTCGCCGTGGAACTGCCCGCGGGCCGCTCCACCCTGAAAGCCTGGTTCACCGACGCTCAGGGCGAGGCCCTTTGCGGGGCCTTCTTCGTCACCGTCACGCGGAGAGAATCACCATGATGAATTCGTTGATCCTTGGCGCGTGCCTGATGGGCGTGGTCGGAGACGTCCCTCCCAAACCTCCGAATATCCTCTTTATTTACGCGGACGACCAGTCGTACAAGACGGTCGGCTGCTACCCGGAGTCATGGCCCTGGGTGAAGACCCCGCATCTCGACGCGCTGGCGCGCACCGGCGTGCGGTTCCAGGGGGCGTACCTTGGCGCCTGGTGCATGCCCTCGCGCGCGTCGATCCTGACGGGAAAGCATCCACACGGCGTCAAATCCATGCGAATGGAGGGAACGTATCCAGGCAGCGCCTACGATCCCGTGAGCTGCCCGTTCTGGCCAGCGCGGCTGCGGGCGCATGGCTACCAGACGGCGCAGATCGGCAAGTGGCACACCGGCGTCGACACCGGCTTCGGCAGAGACTGGGATTATCAGGTCGTCTGGAATCGGCCAAAACTCCCCGAGAACGCCGGCGCGTACTACGACCGACAGCGGCTCGCGTTCAATGGTGAGGAACGCTGGCAAGACGGGTATCCCGCCGACAACTACAATCGATGGGCGGTCGACTATGTCCGCGGGGCCCATCGCGACCAGAACAAGCCCTGGTTCTTGTGGCTTTGCCACGGCAGCGTTCACGGACCTTCCAAACCCGCGGCGCGTCACAAGGGAGGATACGCGAACGCGGAGGTGCCTGTGCCCAGGAGCATTCTCGGCCCCTGGCCCGGCAAGCCCAGCTACCTGAACGACACGCTCGCCTGGCGAACGAACGAGGTTGGAGAGATCGTCGCCGGAAAAAGCGGTGAAAAGGTGGGGGACGAGGCCGGCGGCAAAGGCACGCTCTTCGCCGACTGGGTCCGTCAGGTCAACGAATGCGTGCCCGCGATTGATGAAGGAGTCGGCGACCTCATCGCCGCCCTGAAGGAAACGGGGCAGCTTGAGAACACCGTGGTGGTCTATACCGCCGACCAGGGATTCGCGATGGGTGAACACGGTCTTCGGATGAAGATCGCTCCCTACGACGCGAGCTATCGCTCACCCCTGATCATCTCCGCGCCGGGTCGGTTCGCCCAGGGTGGGTTCTGCCCGCGAACCCCCAACGCGCCGGACCTGGTCGCCACCTTTCACGCGTTGGCCGGCCTGGAGCCCGCCGATGGAATGCCAGGCCGAGACCTCACCCCCTTGCTGGTCAACCCCGCCGCGAACTGGAGGCACCCTTGCCTCTACGAGTACACGGGCGATCGCTTCGGTGACGACGTGGCGACGACCCTTCGCTCGAATCCCGACGCGGCCATCTATCAGAAGGTGCCATGGTACGTCTCGGTCGTCCACGAGGGATGGAAGTATGTCCGATACCTCAAGCCAGGAGTGCCCGAGGAGCTTTACGATCTCGGTGACGATCCTGACGAACAGGTGAACCTGATCGCCAGGCCAGAGCGGGCCGAGAAACTGGCGGCGCTTCGCTCCGCCCTGAATGACGAACTCCGACGCGCGGACGCGCCCGCCGAACTCTTCACGACCTCGGCTCGAACCACGGGGGATTCTCGATGACGCGCTCGCTACTGACTCTTGTGACCCTTTGTGCGATCGCGGGGTCGGCGCAGGCCAATTCGTCGCCGAACGTCGTGCTCTTCCTGGCGGACGACCTGGGCTGGGGCGACCTGGGTTGCCAAGGCCACCCCAGGATCCTCACGCCGAATCTTGACGCGTTCGCTCGCCAGGGCGTGCGGTTGACCCAGTGTTATTCGGCCAGCGCCGTGTGCTCACCCTCGCGTTCCGCCCTGCTGACCGGTCGCACACCTCACAGAAATGGTGTTTACACCTGGATCGCCGAGGGGAGCGAGGTCCATCTGAGAACCACCGAGATCACGCTGCCAGGCCTGCTCAAGGCGGCGGGTTACGCGACGGCCCATGTCGGTAAGTGGCACCTGAACGGAAAGTTCAACGACGCCGCTCAACCACAGCCGGGGGATCACGGCTACGACCACTGGATGGCCACTCAGAACAACGCCGCCCCGAGCCACAAGAATCCGACGAACTTCGTGAGAAACGGAACCCCCGTCGGTCCCTTGACCGGATTCTCGGCCCCGCTGGTCGTTGACGAGGCGATCGACTGGCTGACCCGACGGCGCGACAAGGACAAGCCGTTCTTCCTGGCCGTCTGGACCCATGAACCCCACCTGCCCATCGAGACCGACCCCACGTTCCAGGCCCCCTACGCGGACCTGACCGAGGACTTCCGCCAGCATCACGGCAACGTCTCGCAGCTCGATCACGCGTT
>JBFWRA010000188.1:0-7037 GCA_050249155.1 Isosphaeraceae bacterium
CTTTGCTGGGGAGTGATTGGAGTCGAGGGCTTTGACTTCTTGATCCGCGACTCGGCGGACCTCGAACGACTTCACGCGCTCCTCGATCGGGGCGTCCGGGTCTTCCAGCCGGTTTACGGCCGAGCAAGCGTGCTCGGCGGCTCCTCCGAGCCCCACGACGATCGAGGACTGTCCGACCTTGGCCGGGCGTTTCTCCAGACGCTCGCCGATCGGGAAGGTCCGCGTCGCCTGATCGACCTCGCCCACCTGAACCCTCAATCCATGAGCGACGCGCTGGACTGGTTCGAGAGCGACCCCGCGCGTTGGAGGCGGCTGATCCCCGTGTATAGCCACGGGGCCCCGCGACACGATGGGTTCGTTTCGCCAAGGGGAATCACGCCGGAGAACCTCCGACGCCTTCGCGCGCTGGGGGGTTGGGTCGGCTTTTCCGTTGGGCCTCCATTCTTCGACTCCGCGGAGTCGCTCCGCGCCACGATCGAGGAAATCGCCTCGATCCCTTTCGAAGGCGGAGCCGGCGTTGAAGGAATGGCGATCGGCACGGACTTCCTCGGCGTCGATCAGACCCTTCCGGATCTGGGAAACGTCGAGGAGGTCGTCGCGTGGGTGGGGTCGAGTTTTCCCTCGTCGGTCGCGGACCTCCTCCTCTTCGGTAACGCCCACGCGCTTCTCACGCGCATGCTCTCCGGGCTCGACTGAATCGCCCCGCTACCATCGGTGCCGGGAGCCGGCGATCACCGCGAGGGACGCCCCCACCCTGTCCGCCTGGCTGCCGAAATGGCAGATCCCCATTTCGAGTGCCGATCCCGGCAGGCGTCGAGTTCCCGATCCAGGTTCCGCGTATTCTGCCGTAATCGCTTTTCGGAACTGGGTTAATGACAAAAACGAAGGGGCGGGCACGGAGCTTGCATGGGGCGGAGTCGTGACCTGTCCGCGACAGGCCCTCTGGACATGGCTTGAGGGGCCTCGACCGGATCGTGCCGACCCCGCCCCAACCAGGCGAGGGCGAGGGCCAACCGCCAAGGAGTTCGCGTTCGATGAACATCCAGCCTCTGGGCGACCGCGTGGTGGTCGAGCGAGAAGAAGCGAAGCAGACGACGGCCGGCGGCATCGTGCTGCCGGACACCGCCAAGGACCGCCCCCAGAAGGGGAAGGTCGTCGCCGTGGGTGACGGCAAGGTCACCAAGGACGGCAAGCGACGGCCCCTTCAGGTGAAAGTCGGGGACCAGGTGCTCTTCACCTCGTACGCCGGTGAGGAATTCAAGATCAATGGGGACCAGAAGGTCCTCCTGATGCGAGAAGACGACATCCTGGCGGTCGTCGAGTAAGCCCAGACCACGCCTCGAAGAGAGAGCCCACCGCCGTCCCCACCGGAAACATCCAACCGTTCGCATTGAAGACAGACGAGAGGGAGAGACGGATTCATGGCTGCCAAGATGATCGCGTTCGACCAGGACGCCCGACAGGCGATGCAGCGCGGGGTTGCGAAGCTCGCCCGCGCGGTCAAGGTGACCCTCGGCCCACGCGGCCGTAACGTCATTATTCAGAAGTCGTTCGGCTCGCCGACGGTTACCAAGGACGGCGTCACCGTCGCCAAGGAGATCGAGCTGGACGACAAGTACGAGGACATGGGTGCCAAGATGGTCAAGGAGGTCGCCAGCAAGACCTCCGACGTCGCCGGCGACGGCACGACCACGGCCACGGTGATGGCCGAGGCGATCTACAACGAAGGGCTTCGGGCCGTCGTCGCGGGCGTCAACCCGATGCTCATGAAGCGAGGGATGGACCAGGCCGTCGCCGACGTCGTGGCCGAGCTGCACAAGCTTTCCACGAAGATCTCCGACAAGAAGGAGACCGAACAGGTCGCCACCGTCGCCTCGAACTTCGACGCCGAGATCGGCAAGATGATCGCCGAGGCCACCGAGAAGGTCGGCAAGGACGGCGTCATCACCGTCGAGGAAGGCAAGACCCTCAAGACCGAGGTCGAGTGGGTCGAGGGGATGCAGTTCGACCGGGGCTACCTTAGCCCTTATTTCACCACGAACCCGACCACGATGGAGGCGGTGCTCGAGGACGCCTACATCCTGATCCACGAGAAGAAGATCTCGTCGGTGAAGGACCTGGTGCCGGTCCTTGAGAAGGTCGCGCAGAGCGGCCGACCGCTGCTGATCATCGCGGAGGACGTCGAGGGCGAGGCCCTGGCGACCCTGGTCATCAACAAGCTGCGGGGCACCTTCCGCTGCGCCGCGGTGAAAGCGCCCGGCTATGGCGATCGCCGCAAGGCGATGCTTGAGGATATCGCCGTTCTGACCGGCGGCAAGCCGATCTTCGAAGCGCTGGGCATCGAGCTGGAGAACGTCGGACTCGCCGACCTCGGCCGCGCCAAGAAGGTCATCATCGACAAGGACAACACGACGATCATCGAGGGCGCGGGCGCGACCGACGCCATCAAGGGCCGGATCGAGTCGATTCGCCGCGAGATCGGCGAGACCAAGAGCGACTACGACCGCGAGAAGCTGGAGGAGCGGCTGGCGAAGCTCGCCGGCGGCGTCGCCAAGATCAACGTCGGCGCGGCGACCGAGAGCGAGATGAAGGAGAAGAAGGCGCGCGTCGAGGACGCCCTCCACGCCACCCGCGCCGCGCTGGAAGAGGGCATCCTGCCTGGCGGTGGCGTCGCCCTTCTGCGAGCCGCGCGCACCGTCAAGGCCGCGACCAACCTGTCCCACGACGAGAAGGCCGGCTACGAGATCATCATCCGGGCCTGCTCCGCTCCGATCGCCCAGATCGCCGACAACGCCGGTCAGGACGGCGGAGTGGTCGTCTCCAAGGTCGCCGAGGGCCAGGGGAACTTCGGCTACGACGCCCTTCGTGACGAGTACTGCGACCTGGTCAAGGCCGGCATCATCGACCCGACCAAGGTCACCCGATCGGCCCTTCAGAACGCCGCGAGCGTGAGCATCCTGCTGCTGACCTCCGACGCCCTGATCGCCGACATGCCCAAGGACGAGAAGCCCGCCGGCGGCGGTGGCCACGGCGGCTACGACGACATGTATTGAGTTTCCTTCCGACGGAACGAAACCACGGACACCAAAGACGGGACGGCGCCACGCGCCGTCCCGTCTTCGCGCGCGCCTTGGACGAAATCGGACTGAACGGCGAACCGCCCCTCGTCGATACAATCGGTGAATCCATCACGAAAGGCGACTCGACCGCCAGGAAGCCGGGCGTCCGTGGAGTCGGAGATGGCACGAACATCTCGGATCGATCCAGGAATTCCAAGACCACTCGGTGAGACCAGGGACCGCCTTCCGGAGCTGGACGCTTTGCGAGGGCTGGCGGCGCTCGCCATCGTGATCGTCCACGCCAGACCACGCTGGCTGGGGTCCGGGTGGGTGGCGGTCGATTTCTTTTTCGTGCTCTCCGGCTATCTGATCACGACGATCGTCCTGCGGCACGGGGGAGCGAACGGGTTTCTTCGCGCCTTTTATGTCCGAAGATCGCTCCGGGTCTGGCCGATTTATCTCGTCGCTCTGGCGCTGGTGCTTCTCCTGAATCCGTGGCTTGGCGGGGGCGAGGTCCAGTGGGGCGGATTGCCGACCCACCTCACCTTCACCCAGAACGTCTCGCTGCACTGGTCGTCGTCCGCGCCCTACTTGACCCGGAACTTCCTGCATACCTGGACGCTCGCGATCGAGGAACAATTCTACCTGATCTGGCCGTTGACCCTGGTGCTCATTGGTCGGACTCGCGCCCGGGTTGGGACGGCGGCCGCGGCCCTGGTGGTCCTCTCGGTGGTGGCCCGTGGCCAGGGGTTGCCCATCACCGTGCTCCTGGCCCGATGTGACGGGCTGGCGATGGGTGGACTGCTCGCCGCGGTCCTCGACGGACGGGAGGCGCGTGAATTGCCGACCCGTCGTCTCAGGACAGGGTTCGCGGTCACGGCGGTCGTGTCGGTCGGTGCGTTGTCAATGATCCGCAAACTGGGCGGACCCGCGCTCGAGATCGGCGTCCCGTCCTGGCCCGGGCTCACTCTGCTGGGATTCAATCTCCTGTTCTTCAGCGTCATCGGCCTGGTCGTCTGCCACTCCGGAGGCCGCTGGCTGGCCCCGCTCCGGTACGGGCCGCTGGTCCGACTGGGAGACTATAGCTACGGGCTTTACCTGTATCACTTCATCTTGATGGGATGGTCGGACGCGCCCAGGCGGCTCCTCGGGGTCGGCGGCCCTGGCTTCTGGCGACTGATCACGGCCGGTCCCCTCGCGCTGCTGACCGCGTGGCTCTCCTGGAAATACCTGGAGAGACCCGTGCTATCCCTGAAGGATCGGTTCCCGTACCGCCACGATTCGGTCGCGACGACGCGGCTCGGGACGAGCGAGCCTGGCCAAGTCCCGACCCCTCATCCGCTGGCCGGAACGTCGTCGCCGGCGGCCCCGCGCGCCTGAGGCTCGCGTGACGCGATGCCAGCGCCGCCGAAGTACGGGAGCGTCGGCGGTGTGGTGATTCCGCCGGAGAGGACCGCTTGAAGCGTCTGGTTGACCGACCAGTTCACGTCGATGACCTTCTCCTCGGGCACGAACAGCGTGAACCCGGAGGGAGGCATGACGCCGGTCAGCACGCAGACGCATAGGATCTTCTGTCCTCCGGCCGCGTCGTGGAGCGTGTTGGTCACGAAGGCGAGCGACTTCATGCCCGGCTGCGGGAATTCGACCAGGACCGTTCGCTTGAAACCGAGGTCGCCGTGGAGCTGGCGGAGAAGGGCCTGGGAGACGTTGCTGACCGCCTTGAAGATCGTGCCGACGACCGGAACGCGGACCATCACCGCGTCGAACGCCCGCATCAGTCGGGTCCGAACGAAGAGCCCCAGAGTGTAGAGGAAGCCGAGGACGAGCACGACGGCGATCACGGGCGCGATGTAGTCGTTGGCGATCTCGTCACCAATGTCCCGGGAACTAAGGTAACGTCGTACCGCGGCGACGATCGGCGCGAGCACCGCGACGACCGACACGTACAGGTAGTGAATGATGAAGATCGTCAGCGACAGCGGAAGGGCCGCGATCAAGCCCGAGACGATTCGGGTGCGGATGACCTGGAACGAGAAGCTAAAGAACCTGGCCTCCTCCGTCTCGGGGGAGGGGATCGGAGGGCTCGGCGAGTTCGTCGTGGACATCGGGGCGCTCCAGGGGCTGGGGTCGCGGGCTCGCTCGACAGCTAACCACGTGACGACTCGTCAGGCAAGGGCGGGGGGCGTCGGAGGCGCTCGCCCGCGAAGGTCCGGATCGCTACACTAGGAGATGGACGATCGACCGAAGCCCCTCCTGGACCCTTGACGCGATGCCGAGCCCGACGAACACGGTTGAAATCCGAGGGGTGAACCTGCACCTCAGTCATCCCGACGCCACCGATCAATCCTGGATCGGCCAGGATGAGGTTCTCCGCCAGCTCCTGGCCTGCTGGCTGGTCGTCGACCCCAGGGACCGCCCCCTCTCGCCGAGACTGATTGGGCCGCCAGGCATCGGCAAGACCACCCTCGCCATGGCCGCCGCGGCGGTGCGCGGACAACCTCTTTACATCAATCAATGCACCTCGGATACGCGCCCCGAGGACCTGATCGTGACCCCGGTTCTGGCCGAGTCCGGCAAGATCGCCTACCACGCCTCGCCCCTGGTCTCGGCGATGCTCACGGGGGGCGTCTGCGTGCTCGACGAGGGGAACCGGATGAACGAGAAGTCCTGGGCGAGCCTCGCCCCGCTGCTGGACCATCGTCGCTACGTGGAAAGCGTGGTCGCCGGCGTCACGATTCCAGCCCACCCCGATTTCCGCGTCTGCGTGACCATGAACGAGGATGAATCCACCTACGAGGTACCGGACTATATCCTCTCACGCCTTCAACCCACGTTGGCCCTGGGTTTTCCCTCGCGCGACGACGAGATGGAGATCTTGCGATATCACCTCCCGTTCGCGAAAGCCGAACTGCTTTCCATGACCGTCGGATTCCTTCAGCAGGCTCATGAATTGAGGCTGGACTTCTCGCCTCGCGACGGGATCAACCTGCTCCGATTCGCGATCAAACGGATGTCCCAGGATCCCAATCATCCACTCTCTCGCGACGTGGCCTGGCGCGAAGCGCTACTTTGCGTGCTGGGTGAGGAGGCCGCCGACCTGGAGGAACTGGCCAGGCGCAAGCGGCGAGCGATGGGAGACCAGCACGTCCCGCTCGGTCTGGGCGACCTCTTCTTCAGCCCCGACGATCCCCTCCATCCCGACTTCGAGGACGACGGGGACGACCTTGACGAGGACGACTGACGAACTCGGCCCCGCCTCGCTTCGGTAAGGATCTCTTGACGCCCTGATCGGATGACTCCATGAATCCGTCGAACTCAGGCAAGGCCGACGACTTCCTCCGGATCGGGCCGAAAGTGCGCGTGATGCCCGTGATCCACGGGTCGGGAGACTTCGCCGTCAAGGTGCGCGAGGAGCTTCTCGAACGCCCATACGATTGCCTGGCGGTTCCCCTTCCTCCCTCGTTTCAGGACGACGTCGAGGCGGCCGTCGAACGACTGCCGACCATCTCGATCGTCGCCCAGCCCAACGCCGACCCCGACGACGACGAGCTTGGATTCAGCTATGTTCCCATCGATCCCTGCCAGCCGGTCATCGCCGCGATCCGCACCGCGCTCGGCGAACGGATCGCCCGAGCGTTCATCGACGCCGAGACGCCCCGGTTCGAGGCCAAAACGGGGGTTTTCCCCGATCCTTACGCTCTGAAGCGCGTGAGTCCCGCGGGGTTCGCCGCGACGATCCTGCCAGTCACCCCGTTCCCGGAGGAGGGACGACACACCCTCCGGATCGCCACGATGGCCGCTCGGCTCAGGGAACTGGAATCCCGTCATTCGTTGATTCTTCTGGTTTGCTCGGTGCTCGACTGGCCCTGGATTCGCGAGGCTTACCACGCTCGAAACGAACCCGAGGAGACCGATCCGTTTTACGCCCCGATCCGAACGTTCGGCGTCGACCCCGGGACGTTGATCTTCCTGCTCGGT
>JBFWRA010000189.1:0-7023 GCA_050249155.1 Isosphaeraceae bacterium
AATTCCATCCGGGTGATCTGACGATAGGGGACCTTTTCCACGTTCCGTAGCCTGCCGCACACGTCGAAGTAGTGGATCGAGGCATGTTTCGAGAGGACTTCGACGACGCGTCCGATCCAGAATTCGCCACGCGACTCGTCTTCCAGGATCACGACGCTCCCGACGAATCGCGAGAGCAACCCAGGCCAATCCTCGATCGGGAGCCTCTTGACCCACCGAGGGGCCGTCTCCCAGAGCCCCTCTCCTCGCATGATGCGACGAAACGCCATATCCGATTCCCCGCTTTCCCGCTCGCTCACGTCCTGGTCGCGGACCACGACGAACCCGTCGAACTGGAAATCGATCGTCTTGTGGAGCATCGTCAACGTCGCGGACCTCCCGACGATCACGCCGCGGATCGGCTCGCGATCGAATCGCTTTCGTCGGATCGTGACCAATGGATTCATCGGCACTCGCCCCAACCCGTTTCGAGGGTCACGGGCATTCTGTCCACGAATCCCGGCACAGGTCAACCGGCGAAAACGCCGACGTTCGGTGAGGATTTGTTTCGTTGACCGGCGAGCGTCGGCCGACTAAAGTCAGAGGTGATCCTCCCCGCGATCCTCCCGCCAACCGCTCCTCAAACTCGTGAGGCCCGACGCCATGATCGGTCGCCCCCCACGCCCCAGGGCCTGGTCGTCGATTTGTCTCGCCATTCTGGCGATTCCAACGGTCGCGCACGCGGGCGCGGACGTGACCCTCTGGGAGAAACTCCCCAAAGGGTGGGGTTGGGAAGTCCCGAACGGGGAACCGGCCGACCGATTCGAGGCCCCCGCCCTTGGGTTCGTTCGGCTTCCCGCCAAGTACGACGCCCGGGGGATCGAGTCGGACCGCTCCAGCCCCTTCCTGCTTCGCGCCACCGCGACCTTGAATCGACCCGCGGGTGAGTACCGATTGATCCTTCGGTCCCGGAACGCCGCCAGGCTGGTCGTGGGAGGCGCGGTCGTCGCCGAGACCAATCCGATCAACCCCAACGCCTCCGGCCATGAGGAGGTTCCCGACCTCGCTCCTCCCGAGGATCCGCGCTGGCGGTACGTGGCCACCGGTGACCAGGAGCGGATCGTCCCCTGGAAGTCCGACGGCACCCCGGTCCTGGTCGAACTTTGGGTCCTTATCGGTGACAAGAAGATGCGGCACGAGACCGGCGAGCTCTCCGTGAGCGTCGCCGCGGCGGGGGGAGTGCCCTCGGTGGTCGGAAGTGACGACCGGATCGCTCTGACCGACGAGGGTTGGACCCGCTTCGCCGCCTCCGAGGCGGCCCGGCTGCACGCCTTCGACAACGGACGTCGACGCCTGGCCGCGCGGTCCGACGACGCCTACTGGAACCGCAGGCACGAGGCCGCGGCTCGGATCGCTCGCCACGATCCCCCCCCTACCCCCCCCGGCGACGGCAACCTGATCGACCGGCACATGGCCGAGGCGCTCCGGGACGCGGGCGTCCCCCGGGTCGAGCCGGCCGACGACGCCGCCTTCTTTCGAAGGCTCGCCCTGGACGTCACCGGCCTGATCCCCGATCCGGACGCCCTGGAAGCCTTTTTGGCCGATCCTTCTCCCGACAAGCGGACGAAGGCGGTGGACGCCATGCTGGCCGATCCCCGCTGGGCCGACGGCTGGATGGGCTACTGGCAAGACGTCCTCGCCGAGAACCCCGGCATCCTCAAGCCGACGCTGAACAACACCGGCCCGTTCCGCAAGTACTTGCACGGGGCGTTCCTGGATAACACTCCCGCCGATCGACTGGTGACCGAGCTCACCCGGCTGGGAGGCTCGGCGCTGGGAGGAGGTCCGGCGGGCTTCGGAGTCGCCTCCCAGAATGACGCGCCGATGGCCGCCAAGGCCCAAATCCTGGCCAAGGCGTTCCTCGCGGCCGAGATGAAGTGCGCCCGATGCCACGACGCCCCGAGCCACCCGTATGACCAGGCCGACCTCTTCGGCCTGGCGGGAATGCTCGCGGGCAAGCCGGTCGCCGTGCCCGTGTCGAGCACGGTTCGAAGCCTGCCGGGTGGCCGGACTCCCGCCGTCTCGATCACGCTCAAGGCCGGCGAGCAAGTCCCCCCGCACTGGAACCTCGACGCGATCGGCGACGAGGACGTGCCGGAGGACCTCTTGCCACCCGACGCCTCCCCGCGCGACCGGCTCGCCCTGCTCATCACCTCGCCGACGAACGCCCGGTTCGCCCCGGTGATGGTCAACCGGCTCTGGAAGCGCTACCTGGGCGTCGGGCTGGTCGAGCCGGTGGACGACTGGGACGATAGCCCCACGGCGCTCCAACCGGCGCTCCTGGATGCGTTGGCCCGCGAGTTCATGTCCGGCGGCTACGACCTGAAGCGCCTCGCCAGGCTGATCCTGACCTCCCAGACCTACCAGGGCCAGGTGCGTCCTGGAGGTTCGACCGACGAGGAACGGGCGACCCTGGCGGCCCTGCCAGCGCGCCGGCGAATGTCCGCGGAACAGGTGCTCGACTCGGTCTACGCCGCCGTGGGCAAGCCGTTCCGCGCCGAGGAACTGAACCTCGACCCCGACGGCCGCCGCCCCCCCCAGGATTTCCTGAACCTCGGCGTGCCCACCCGGGCCTGGCAGTTCACCTCGCTCTCCAACGAGCGAGACCGTCCCGCGCTCTCGCTGCCGGTGGCGCAAAGCCTGGTGGACGTG
This sequence comes from Isosphaeraceae bacterium, assembly GCA_050249155.1. Taxonomy (GTDB): domain Bacteria; phylum Planctomycetota; class Planctomycetia; order Isosphaerales; family Isosphaeraceae; genus JBFWRA01. Next base: position 2,692 of record JBFWRA010000189.1, read on the forward strand.
CTGGAGACCTTCGGCTGGCGGGCCTCCCGTCAAGATCCGATCACGGATCGTGACGAGGCGACCACGCCGCTCCAGCCCGCGATGCTCGCCAACGGCGTGGCCGCGCAACGGGCGACCCGGCTCTCCGACGACGGCGCGGTCACCGAGCTTTGCCTGAAGGACCAGCCCGCCAAGGACCTGGTGGAAGACGTGTACCTGCGCATCCTCTCACGACGTCCGACGTCGGCCGAGACCGCTCGGGCGGTCGCCTACCTGGGCGAGACCTTCGCGGGTCGCGTCGTCCCCGGCGCGAAGCGGAACGTTCAGGCGTTTCACACTCCGGCGCGGCGGGTCTCGTGGTCCAACCACCTGAGCCCGGAGGCCACGCGCATCCAGCTCGAAATGGAAAAGGCCGCCAGGGCCGGCGACCCGCCCACCGATCGCCTGACGCCAGCCTTCCGCGAACGAATGGAAGACCTCGTCTGGGCCCTGCTGAACAGCCCCGAGTTCGTCTTCCTGCCATGAGTAACACGTCGCGACAGATTAACAAACTTGGCTCATTCACGTTCGATCAAGTGACAGGGTGGCTGGGGTCTCGCGGACGAGACCCCAGCCACCCGCCCTCGACGATCGGTCAAGTGATCTTGACGCGGCTCCCAAGTCACATTGGATCGATGGGGACGACCTCATGAATTCGCGATATCCCACCCGCCGCGACGCGCTGAGAGCCGCCGGGGCCCTGGCCGCCGCGGGCCCCCTGGCCCTGAGCGCCTCGGCCGCGCCTCCTCCGCGAGGCAAGGCGACGGCCTGCGTCATGCTCTGGCTGGGTGGCGGAGCGGCCCAGATCGACACCTTCGACCCGAAGCGACTCGGCGACGGCAAGAAACGCGCGGGGTCGTACTACGAGTCGATCCCGACCGCCATTTCCGGGGCCTCGCTCACCCGGCACCTGCCCCGCCTGGCCGATCGGCTCGACCGTTGCGCCCTGGTCCGAACCCTCCACCACAAGATCATCGACGAGCACGCCGCGGCCACGAACATCGTCCACACCGGAAGGCCGACGAGCGGAACGATCATTTATCCATCGATCGGTTCCGTGGTCGCGCGCGAGCTTGGTCCCGGGGGCGACGACGTGCCCGCCTACGTCGTGATCGGCTACCCGAACGTGACCCGGGGCCCTGGATTCCTCGGGTCCAAATATGGATACGTCTATCTCACTGAGACCGCGGCCGGGCCCGCCGGATTGACGCCGCCCGCGGGACTCTCCTCGTCGCGCCGGGTGCGTCGCGAGGCGCTCCTGGAACAGTTCCGGGCCGATTTCCAGGCGGAGAATCCCGACGATCCGGCCGTGGCCGATTACGTGGCCGCCAGCAGGGAGTCGGCCAGGCTCGCCGGGCCCGCCTTCGGCAAGGTTTTCCAGCTTGACCAGGAGCCCGCCTCGCGTCGCGAGTCGTACGGCGGCGAGTTCGGCCAGCGCTGCCTGCTGGCCAGAAGGCTGGTCGAGGCGGGGGTCCGCTTCGTCGAGGTCGCCCACAACCTGAACTTCCTCAACGGCACCGGCTGGGACACTCACAACCAGGGTCAGCTCCAGCAGCACGAGCTGATCACCGAGCTGGACCACGCGCTCTCGGCCCTGCTCGACGACCTGGAACGGGTCGGACGACTGGACTCGACCCTGGTGGTCGTCCTCACCGAGTTCGGCAGGCCCGCCGAGTTCGACTCCGGTGGCGGCCGAGGGCACCAGTCGACCGCCTTCAGCGGCCTGATCGCCGGTGGAGGCCTGCGGACGGGCCAGGTCGTCGGACAGACCGACGAACTCGCCAAGGAGATCGTCGAGGAACCCGTGAGCATCCCCGACTTTCACGCGACCGTCCACGCCGCCCTCGGGATCAACCCGCACAAGGAACTGATCGCCCCGGGAGGACGTCCCGTGCCGATCACCGATCACGGCAAGCCGGTGGCGAAGCTGTTCGGGACCGTGGCCTGACAGTCGACCAGGCATGACCCCATGGCGACCGCCTCCCAGCCCCATCCGGCGGAATTTCCCTCCGAGAGGCTCCATCGGGTCGACGTCGACACATACCAGCGCATGGCGGAAGCGGGAATCCTGACGGGTCGCGACCGCGTGGTGCTCCTGGACGGACTCCTGGTGAACATAATGACCAGGGGAGACGCCCACGTCGCCTCGACGAAACTGACCGTCATCGCGCTTCAGGGCGTCGTTCCGCGCGGCGGGCACGTCTCGAAGGAAGATCCCATCGCCCTGATCGGAGGGCCGACCGGCCTGGACAGCGTTCCGGAACCGGAGGTCCTCATGATTCGCGGAGGCGTGCGCGACTACGCGAAGCGCACGCCGGGTCCGTCCGACCTCGCGTCGATCGTCGAGGTCGCCGACAGGACGTTGAAGGAGGATCGCTCGGGCCTGGTTCGTTACGCCTGGGCTGGCATTCCCGCGGCCTGGATCGTCAACCTCCCCGACGGGGTCGTGGAGGTCTTCACGCAACCCTCCGGACCGGACCCCAGGCCGGGCTACCGGTCGACCCAGGCGATCACCCCCGGGCGATCGGTCCCGGTGGCGCTCGACGGCCAGGAGGTCGGCGCGGTGGCGGTCGACGGCCTGCTTCCCTGACCCGGTCGTTCGTGCCCGGTTTCGCCACGCCCGTGGTCGGGATTCGACGTTCCGAAAATCGGTTCGAACCATTTCGAAAGTCACGGAAGCCGATTCCCGATCGGGACTTCGATCCTCGGCTCGTCCCCTTTCATCGCGACGGCGCGACCCGACGACTCGCGCCCCGCGACTCGACCCGCGGGCCGATTCGACGGCGAGCCATGCTTCCCTTGACCGACCGCGAGGCCGGCGCACGCTCGGACCTTGGGTTTCGTCGGGGAGACACGTCGATGACTGAGAACATGGGGAAGGGCGGCTGGGGTTTCCTGAATCGAGATCGGGATCGGGATCAGGCGAACGTCGTTCGACGCCGGACGGCCTGCGTCGAAACGCTTGAGCCCCGGGTCGTTCTGTCGGGGGTCACCGCGACCCACGCCGTCACCCAGGATTGGGGCTCCGGCTTTCAGGCGACCGTGAGTCTTCGCAACGCCGGCTCCACCGCGGTGTCGAACTGGACGCTCGAATTCGACACGACCGCCGCCATCAGCTCGCTCTGGGACGGGGTGATCTCCAGCGGGACCGGGAACCATTACGTCGTCCGGAACGCTGGCTGGAACGGCACGATCCCGCCGGGGGGCACCGTGTCCTTCGGCTACGTGGCGGGGCCTGGCGGGGCCCCCACGAACTACCTTTTGAACGGTCAGCCGCTGGGGGGACCGATCGGGCCGGTCCTTCCCAGGCTCGACGTCGAGGACGCCTCGGCGCTGGAGGGGAACTCGGGTCGAAGCGATCTGGCGTTCCGCCTGAGCCTCTCACAGGCGTCGGCCATCCCGGTGACGGTCCAGTACGCGACGAACGACGGTACCGCGCGCTCGGGGTCGGACTACGACGCCGCGGTGGGCTCGTTGACGTTCGCCCCTGGCGAGACCTCGCGGACGGTCGTGGTGAAGATCCTGGGCGACCTGGACGTCGAGCCCGACGAGACCTTCGGCCTATCGCTCTCGGCCCCTTCGGGCGCGACGCTCGGCGGGGCGACCGCGACCGGCACGATTCGCGACGACGACGCCCCGGCGGTTTCCTCCGGCCCGGCGACGTTTCAGGTGACCAGCGATTGGGGAAGCGGCTTCACTGGGCGGGTCGTCGTCACGAACACCTCGGCGACTCCGCGGAACGGCTGGACCCTTTCCTTCGACTTCGCCGGTCAGATCACTTCGATCTGGGACGCGAAGGTCGTAAGCACGTCGGGCGACCACCACGTCGTCTCGGGCGCGGGCTGGAACGACACGATCCCCGCGGGGGGCACGGTGAGCTTCGGTTTCAACGGATCGCCAGGCGGAGGCGCGGCGGTCCCGACCAACTTCGTCCTGGGGGGCGGGGCGGCGGCCACCAACCGCGCCCCGACGGCCGTCAATGACGCGGTGGTCGTTTCCAGCGGAAGGGCGGCCGACGTCGCCGTGCTGGCCAACGACGTCGACCCGGACGGCGATCCGCTCACCGTCGCGTCGCTGACCCAGCCCCGCGAGGGCACCGCGGCGGTCAACTCCAACGGCACGATCCGCTACACGCCGAGGGTTGGGTTCACCGGGTCCGATTCCTTCCATTACACCGTCGACGACGGCCGGGGAGGCGCCGCGACGGCGACGGTCGACGTCCGGGTGACGAACGCGTCGGGCGTGGTCTGGCCGGAACGGGTGTACGCGCCTTACGTCGACGTGACGCTCTGGCCGACACCCGACCTCGTCAGC
>JBFWRA010000190.1:0-7002 GCA_050249155.1 Isosphaeraceae bacterium
CTGAAGCCGGACGATCCGACCCTTGGAGATCAATGGGGCGTCGTTGCCGTCGACCCAGACCTCCGCGGCCCTGGTGCTGGATTCCGGAACCAGCACCACCAGCGGGTCGCCGGCCTTGACGTACTCGGCATCCTGACCGCCGACGATTCGCAGGATGGTGCCGTTCCTTGGAGCGACGACCTTCTGATTGCCTTGCCTGGCCAGCTTGACCTCGATTTCGGAGAGGTCTTTCTGGGCCAGGGCCAACTCTCCGGCGGCCTCTTGCCGGTACACCTTGGCCGAGTCGATCTTGGCGTTGGCCTCCGCGCGGGTCTTGAGTCGGTCCGCTTTTTTGTACTCCAATTCCGCTTTTGTGGATTGCAAGTCGGCTTCGGCTTTCGTCAGTTTCGCCGAACTTTCCCGATATTTCTGTTCGGCGATTTCGAGGCCCCGCCTTGATTCCAATCCCTCGGCCGCGAGTTGACGGACGCGCCGAACTTGCAACGTGTCGGTCTCGTAGGCGACCTTGGCGGCGGCGACTTCCTGTTCGGCACCCCGGATTTTCTGCTCGGCGGCGGCGACAAGTTGGTCGGCCGCGGTGATGGCCATGTTTCCCGCGTCTTCGAACTGGGTGATCACGGAGTCGGCCGAGTCGAGCTTCGATTGGGCCGCTTCGAGCTTGGCGATCGCGGCGTCGCGCTGTTCGCGGAGTCGAATCATCACGTTCGGATCGTTATCGGCGATCTCGACGATCGGATCCCCCTCCTTCACCTGGGACCCTTCGACGACCCACCAGCGAATGACCCGCCCGTCGATCCGGGCGTCCAGGGTCTGCTGCCGCTCCACCGGCGTGTAGGCGACCACTCGTCCCATGCCGGAAACGTTCTGCTGCCAGGGGACGAACACCAGCGCCAGCGGCATCGCCAGGAGCGTGAACATGAGTAATCGCGAGACCCGCCTCAGCGTTCTGGGGGTTTGGACCAGATGCAAGGAAGGCAGCCGAGGCTCGGGACGCGCCAGCGGGCGTTGGATGATCTGAATTGACATGTGAGGCCTCCTCGGTCCGGGTCAGGTGATTTGGTCGACTCGCGCAGGCGAGAGAGGTCGGCGTCCGCGACGCTGGGTTCAGTGATGCAGGTCGGGAAGCTGCCGGGGCGGAGGTCGGTGCCGATGGTCGAACGCCGAGTCGAGCCGGATCGAGCGGTCGAAACGTTCCGCGACCTCGACGTCGTGGGTCAGGACGATCAGTGTCCAGGGGGCCAGGGGGCCCGCCAGGTTGGCGATCAAAAGATCCTGACTATCTTCTTCAAGACGTTCGAGCGTCCCATCCAGCACCAGGAGCCGGGGGCTTCCCGCCAGGGCCCGGGCGACCATCAGGCGAATGGCCTGGTTGTGGGATAGTGGAGATCCGAAGGGATTGAGCCGGGTGTGCAGGCCGTCGGGGAGGTGGGTCACCGTGTCGAGAAGGCCGACGCTGGCCAGCGCTCGACGAACGTCGCCGGGGTGGACCCACTCGCGGCCCATCCGGACGTTCTCCGAGACGCTTCCGGAGATGCTCTCGACGTCCCGCACCAGGGCGACGTGACGGCGGAGGGTGTCGGACTTCATGTCGCGGACGTCGATGCCATCCAACTCGATCGCGCCGGTGTCTGGTTCGCGAAGGCCGAAGATGACGTCGGCCAGGGCGCTTTTGCCGGTGCCGTCTCCCCCGAGAATGGCCACACGTTCCCCCGGGGCGACCTCCAGGTCGAGGTTTCGCAAGACCAGATGGCCGTGACCTGGGGCCTACGAGAAGTTCACATGCCGAACGCGGAGCGAGGCGGGCCGGGCATCCACTCCGCCGACGAACTCGGGGACCGCGGTTCCTTGCGACGGCTCGGTCTCCTCCGGCAAGTCGATGAGGTGACCGATCTTCTCCATCGCCGCGAGCAGGTCGTAAAACCCCTCCAGATGCTTGCCGATCTTCGCGAACGACGACGCCACGGTGGCGACGATCAGCTCCGCCGCGACGAGCTGCCCCAGCGTGAGCTGGCCCATAATCACCAGCCAGCCCCCCAGTCCCAGAAGCGCCGTGCTCGCCAGGGCCTGAAAGCCCAGGGCGAAGACGCTTTGCCGCAGCACGATGCCGAAGTGTCGCTCCCGAGCCTTGAGGTATTGCCGGGTCACGCCGTCGACCCGCTCGATGGCGAACCCCGAGGTGCCGCCCTGCTTGTAGGCCAGTTGCGCCCTGGCGAGCTCCTCCAAACGATCGGCCACGCCATACTTGGCCCGAGATTCCTCGATGCTGGTCGCCACCGCGCCTCTGCCGAGCTGGAACACGGCGAACACCATCGCGCCGACCACCACCAGGTCGAATCCCAGCAACAGCGGGTGGTAGAACGCCAGCACGATCAGGCCAATCAGCGTCGAGAGGACCAACGCCAGACCGTCGGTCCAGAGCAAGGCGCTGACCTTCTGGATCGTGAGCACGTCGAAGAAGCGATTGAGCAACTCCGGCCCGTACTCGGTGTCGAAGGCGCTTCGCCGCACCTTGGGAACGCGGTGCGCCAGCTCGGCCACGACCCTCACGAACACCCGACGCTGGAGCATTTCCACAAGGTAAACCTGCATCGTCCGCAGCGCCGCGGCCAGTGCCAGACAGCTCAGCAGGATCAGTGAGAGGACCAGGATCGGTTGAAGGAGCTGACCGAACGCCACGGTCGTCACCAGCGCCTCGACGGCGATCGGCGTGGCGAGTGAGAGCACGCCGACCGCCACGCCGTACATCACGATCCCACGCAAGTCGCGCCGTTCAGGCGCCAGCAAGGTGACCAGCCGTCGGAGCGGACCAGGGTGCGGGTGCGCCTGTGCCCCGTGCCCCGAACCCGCGCCGGGTCTCACTCCCTGGAATCCCTGCTCATGCCCCTGCGCCTCGGCGACTCCGGTCAACGGAGCCAGGGGTGTGAACACCGCCCAGGCCACCAGGTCGTCTTCCCCCGTCACTCCGAGGCGTTGAGCCAGTTCCGAGACCCGCATCCAGCGCCCCGCGCCCAGTCCCGGCCGCGACGCCCGGACCCGTTTTCCACGCCGGTCACGAATCAGCAACCAGCCGTCGCCGTGGTTCCCCGCGCTCTCCCCCTGGTCGTCATGGTGGGTCCGCACCACCACCGGGGTCCCCATCTCCACCGCGTCAAGCGCCTCACCGAGCCGCCTCTCGTAGACCGAGATTCGCAAGCCCAGGTCGTTGCCAGCCTGAGCCAGTCTCCGAAACGCGGGAACGTCCTCGGCCGATGCGTCGGCCCCCCTTCCCTCAGCCTCTCGAAGCGCTAGCCTGGCCAGGGTCGGATCGAGTTCCAACCCCGCCGTACCCGCCAGTTCGTCGAGAAGGGTCAGGTCGTTGGCCATCGCCATGAATCACCTCGCCTTGCGTACGGACTTTCTTTCGAGTCCCTCAGTGTAAGCGAATCACGATCGATCGACAATTAGAAAGTTTCATCTAGACGGATCGAAAAATTCGATCTACGATCTTGGGTCATGGAATGGCTCAACTATCATCATCTCCTCTATTTTTGGACAGTCGTTCGAGAGGGCAGCATCGCGCGCGCCTGCGAGCGACTTCACCTGGCTCAGCCCACCGTCAGCGCCCAGATCCAGGCGCTGGAGAAGTCGTTCGGATCACCGTTGTTCGATCGAGTGGGGCGGCGATTGGTCCTGACCGAGACCGGACAGGTCGTCTATCGATACGCCGACGAAATCTTCACTCTCGGTCGTGAACTGACCGACGCCTTGAAGGGCAGGCCCACTGGTCGACCGCTTCGCCTCGCGGTGGGGATCGCCGACGCGTTGCCCAAGCTGGTGACTTACCGGCTTCTCGAACCCGTCCTCCGCGGGCCCGATCCCGTCCAGTTGGTCTGCTTCGAGGGGAAGCCCGGCCCGTTGCTGGCGGACCTGGCGGTCCACGAGCTGGACCTGGTGCTCTCCGACGCCCCGGTCGGGCCTGACGTCAGCGTCAAGGCCTACAGCCACCTGTTGGGCGACTGTGGAATCTCCTTCTTCGTGGCGGCGGATCGGGCGTCGGCCTACCGCGACGATTTTCCCCAGTCCCTGGACGACGCGCCCATGCTCTTGCCGACTCAAAACACGACGCTCCGCAGGTCGCTCGATCACTGGTTCGAGAGTCAAGGGTTGCGCCCGAACGTCGCCGGGGAGTTCGAGGATTCCGCCCTGCTGAAGGTCTTCGGTCAGCAGGGGATCGGGATCTTCGCCGCGCCCTCGGTCATCGACGAGGCGATCCAGCGGCAGTACGATGCCGAGGTGATCGGTCGGGCCGAAACGATCCGCGAACGCTATTACGCGATCTCGGTCGAGCGTCGGCTGAAGCACCCCGGCGTGGTCGCCCTGACGGAGACCGCCCGACGCGACCTCTTCGGCGACTGACTCCGATCGATCGAAACATTCCTCCATCCAAGCGACGATCCTGAACCTCGGCATCCCTCCCTCGGAGCGAAAGCGATGACCAGTCGAGGACTGCTGGCGGGACTTCTGACGGCCTGGGCGGCGGCGACCCTGGTCGGCTCCACCTCGCGCGCCTCGGACGCCGCGGACGTGGCCAGGCGGGTGCTGGACGACTCACGCCCCAGAGCGGACCGCGAGGCGCTCGTCAACGCCAACGCGGCGATCTCGGCCGAATTGCTCACCGCCCTGGTCGAGGGCATGAGACCAGGCACTCCCGAGGAGTACCGGCGGATTCCCTGGATCTGGCGGGTCGCGATCGCCGTTGGCAAGCGGAACGAGGGGCCTGAGATCGTCCGACTGTTGGAACGGTCGCTGCCGGTCGCCGGGGGGAGACTCGACGATTGGCGGGCGGTCGTCCTCGGTGGCGGGATCGTCAACGGGATCACCCAGGCCGGCGACTGGCCTGGGGCGCGAATCGACGGGTTGCTCCAGGGGCACCCCGACCTCGAAGCGCGTTGGCGAAGGGCGATCGACCTGGCCTCGGTGATGGCGGACGACCCGATGGTTCCCGACGGCACGCGCTACGACGCCCTCCGGATGCTGGGGACCCAGCCCTGGGAGCGTCGGGGAGCTCAGCTCTTCCGCTACCTCCTGAAAGGCACGCCCGCCGAGCTTCAAATGGGGGCCGTTAGCGGCCTGGGGGACGTCCCTTCCCCCTGCGCCGCCCAGGCGCTGCTCTCGGGGATCGGGCATTACGACGAAACCAACCGCAACCTCGCGCTCGACGCCTTGTTGCGTGACGAGTCGCGGGCCCAGTCGCTCCTGGACGCCGTGGCGGACGGTCGAGTGACCCGCGCCGCGCTGGGGAGTCGGCGGGTCAAAGCGTTGACGGAGCACCCCTCGGAGGCGATTCGTCGAAGGGCCGTGGAACTTCTGGGCGAACCGGGCGATTAGGAGCGGACCAGGGTTCGCCACGCGTGAGAGCCCGTGCTCGCGATCCCCTCGCGCGTTCGCGGGCGCGGTCCGCGCCTGGTTCGGCGCGGCCCGATTCGGTATAAATACGATGGGGAAGTCGCGTCCGGGCGACTTCGACCGTCGCTTCGAAAATCCCGCAAGCCTTGCCCCACCCGACCCGACGCCGATCGTCGGGGGACAACCCGCAGGCCCCTTCCATGCTCGATCTGAAATATGTCCTGGCCAACGTCGAGGCGGTGAAACAAAGCTGCCGGCACCGCAACGTTTCCGCCGAGATCCTCGACGACCTCGACCGGATCGTCGCGCTGGACGTCCTGCGCAAAGATCTGCTTCAGGAGGTCGAGGCCCTCCGACGTCGGCAAAATGAAGTGGCCCAGGCCGTTGGGAAGCAAAAAGACCCCGAGGCCCGCGCGGCGCTGGTGGCCGAGGGCAAGGCGCTGAAGGAGCAGGGAGGCGGGCACGAGGACCAACTCAAGAGGATCGAGGCGGAACTGAAGCGGAAACTGGGCGGGATTCCCAACCTCACTCATCCCGCCGCCCCGATCGGGCTGTCCGAGGACGACAGCAAGGAACTTCGCAAGGTCGGCGCGCCCCGGACGTTCGACTTCACTCCGAAGGACCACGTGGAGATCGGCAAGGCCCTGGATCTCATCGACTTCGAAAGCGGGGGGAAGGTCGCCGGCACCGGGTTTTACTTCCTCAAGAACGACGCCGTGCCGTTGGACCTGGCCCTTCAGCAGTTCGCGTTGAACACGCTGGTGAGGCGCGGGTTCACCCCGATCACGACTCCAGACCTGGCCCGGGAGCGAATCCTTGAGGGGATCGGATTCAACCCCCGGGGGACCGAGACCCAGGTTTACTCGGTGGCGAACTCCGACCTTTGCCTGATTGGCACCGCCGAGATCACCCTGGGCGGGATGCACGCCGACGAGATTCTGGAAGAGTCCGCCCTCCCGCTGAGGTACGCGGGGATCTCGCACTGCTTCCGGACCGAGGCGGGCGCGGCGGGTCGGGCGAGCAAGGGGCTCTATCGGGTCCACCAGTTCACCAAGGTCGAGATGTTCGCCTACACCACCCCAGAAACCTCCGAAGCGACCCACGCCGAGATTCTGGCGATCGAAGAGGAGATCTTCACCGCCCTGGGCATCCCCTACCGAGTGCTCGACATCGCCTCCGGCGACCTCGGCGGCCCCGCCTACCGCAAGTTCGACCTGGAAGCCTGGATGCCAGGCCGAGGCGACGGCGGCGAGTACGGCGAGGTCACCAGCGCCTCCAATTGCACCGATTATCAATCGCGACGTTTAAACATTCGTTATCGTCCCGAGGGGTCGAAGGGGACCCGGTTCGTCCATACCCTCAACGGGACCGCCGTGGCGATCAGCAGGGCGCTGATCGCGATCCTGGAGAATTACCAGAGGGCCGACGGCCGGATCGACGTGCCCGAGGTCCTTCGGCCTCTCATGGGCAAGGACGTGATCGGCCGTTGATCGAACGACGGGCGGAGTGAGCGGCCCTCCAACGTTCCCTCCCGGACGATATCAGATCCCCAGCCGATCCCTGGCGTGACCAAGGCTGAGCCGGACGTGCTCCTCCTCGACGCGAATCCGATCCGAC
>JBFWRA010000191.1:0-6985 GCA_050249155.1 Isosphaeraceae bacterium
ACGTTGGACGACTTCCTTTACAATATCGGCGTTTCCAGCAGGGTGTGGGACGGCGACCGTTGCCTTGGCCTGTTCGTGGCGAACGTCACGCTCGGGTCGAGGCTCGTCCTGCTGGACATGGCCGAGGAACCCGAGGGCGCGGCGGTGGTCAGCCCCATCGACTGGTCTTACGCTCCGCCGGGCTCTCCCCCGCCGAGCCGGCGTCCTCCCTACCTCGCGGCGTTTCACCAGTCCTATTCCCGGGCCGAGGTCGAACCGATCTGGCCGGCCCGTTCCCGATACGACAGGCTCGACGACTTCGAGCGCGACCCCGCGCTCAGGGCCGTGAAGGTCGCCTTCCAACACGGCGGTGTGACCGACTACCACCGCGTCGGTGACACGCCGCTGGTGGTCCTGACGTACCAGAGCTACCCCAGGCCCGCTCGCTGGCTCTTCAACGCGAAGGTGGCCGCCCTCGGGCTCGTGTCGGTCGTGGCGGTCGGGCTGGTGGGATACCGCTGGCGACGAGGCCGCCGGAAGCCTCGATCAAACGCCCGAGTGAACTCTCGGCTGGTCGTCACGAGGCCGGATCCAAGCGTCCAGGCTCCACCGCCTCGCGTGGATCGGACTCCGGTCGAGACCACCGTCGAATTCCCTTGAACAGGCGGGGCTCACGCCAGGATCGGGCGCATCAGGTTCCCGTGGACGTCGGTCAGCCGGCGTTCAATCCCGTTGTGGTAGAACGTGAGCCGCTTGTGGTCCAGGCCCAGCAGGTGCAGGATCGTCGCGTGGAGGTCGTGCACGGTCACGACCTCCTCGGCCGCCTTGAAGCCGAAGGGGTCGGTCGCGCCGAAGCTGAAGGGTGCCTTCACCCCCGCGCCCGCCAGCCAGCAGGTGAAGCCGAACGGGTTGTGATCCCTGCCGTAGGTTCCGACCTGGAACATCGGCATGCGACCGAACTCGGTGCAGAAGACCACCAGCGTCGATTCGAGGAGTCCTCTTTGTTTGAGGTCGCGAAGCAGCCCGGCGACGGGCCGGTCGAGCACGGAACCGTGGTAGTCGTATTGCTCCTTCAGGGAGCTGTGCCCGTCCCAGTTGAGGCGTCCTCCCGAGGCGTAGGCCCCGTTGAAGAGCTGGACGAACCGCACCCCGCGCTCGATCAGTCGCCGGGCCAGCAGGCAGTTGCGAGCGAACGCCGCCCGGATCGGATCGGGGTCGTCCGTGCCGTAGAGCCGCTGAACGTGCGCCGGCTCGTTCTGTACCCCGGCGGCCTCCGGAACGGAGAGCTGCATCCGAGCCGCCAGCTCGTAGCTGGCGATCCTCGCGGCGAGTTCCTGGTCGCCAGGATGCCGCTCGGCGTGCGACTCGTTCAAGATCCGCAGCGCGTCGCGCGCGGCTTGATCGGCCCGGGCGTTGACGCTCGAAGGGGGGGTGAGCCATCGGATCGGCCGGGTCGAGTTGAACGGAGTCCCCTGAAACGCGGCGGGGAGAAAGCCGTTGGCGCGGTTGTTCGGTCCTGACTGGGCGACCCCGCGCGGGTCCTCGATCGCCACGAACGCGGGCAGGTCCTGGTTCTCGGTCCCCAGCGCGTAGGTGATCCAGGCCCCCATGCTCGGGAAGCCCTCGACGGTGAACCCGGTCCAAAGCGCGTTCTCACCGGGGCCGTGCGTGTTGGTCTTGGTCGTCAAGGAGTGGACGAAGCACAGGTCGTCCGCCAGGGCCCCGATGCCCGGCAGCAGGTCCGAGGTCATCTTGCCGCACGAGCCCCGAGGGCGGAACCGCCAGAGCGGAGCCTGAAGGTTGCCGTTCTCACCCTGAAACGACACGAACCGCTCCGCGCCCGGCATCGGCTTGCCGTCGTAACGGATCAACTCTGGCTTGTAGTCGAACGTGTCGACGTGACTGAGCGCGCCGGGGCAAAAGATCACCAGGACGTTCCGCGCCTTCGGCTCGAAATGAGACGGACGAGGCGCGTACGGGTGGGCCGGGTCGATCGTGGGCCGGTCCGGTTCAGCGCCCGTGGCGCGACCGGCCAGCAACGCCGCCGCGGCGATCCCCGCCAGCCCGTCGAAGCTCCTTGACAGGAAGGCTCGGCGGTCCAGGAGTCTCAGTCCACTTGGCGAAAGCGGGGCGCTTGACGACACGTTGAGTTCCACCGGGTCGAGGGCTAGGGAAGATAAAGAAATTCGTTGGTATTGAAGAGAACGCGCCCGACGTGTTCGAGTCCGTGCCGTTCCGCGAGGTCGCCCAGGGCTCTGGCCTCGACGGCGTCCGGGGCGCGGCCCAGCACCAGGGCGAAGGCCCGTACCACCTGTCGGGAGGTTACCGGCCCCGCCTCGGACCGGACCCGCCGGGCCAGGATCGACGACTGACGCTCTATGAACGCGCCGTTGAACAATCCACGCGATTGAACCGGGGTCGTCGATCGCGATCGACGAGGCGTCATCTGGCCGGCGTCCGGGCAGTCGAACGTCCCAAAGACGTCGGCGGTTTGCATCCGGACCTTCGTCGCGTAGATCATGCGCCGCCAGGCCGTCGGCTCGGTGGCTTCCTTGGGGACGTAATCGGTCAGTCCCCCTTTCTGGTTGAAGAAGTCGAACCCCTGGCCGAACATCGCGGGGTTCAGGTTGCCACTGGCGTGAAGGACCGAGTCGCGGATCACCTCGGCCTCGACCCGTCGGGGAGGGAATCGCCAGAGCAGTCGGGTTTCCGCGTCCACGGCGAGGGCGTCGGGGCGGGGCGCGTTCGACTGACGAAAGGCGTTCGAGATCAGGAACCGTCGGAGCGTTCGCTTGATCGACCAGCCGTCTCGAACGAACTCGACGGCCAGCCAGTCGAGCAACTCCGGGTGCGTCGGGCGGACGCCCATCCTGCCGAAGTCGGAAGGGGTCTCGACCAGCCCCGCGCCGAAGGTTTGCTGCCAGAGCCGGTTGACCATCACCCGAGCGGTCAGGGGGTTCTCCGGTTGGGTCGCCCATCGGGCGAAGGCCGACCGACGCGTCGGGTCGTCGGTCCTGGTGGTAAGCTCCAACGTCCCAATCACGGAGGGGGCGTCCGGCGTCACCTCGTCGAGGCGACGCATCGGGTCGCCCCGGCTCAGGAGAAAGGTGGGCTCGGGGGTCTGAAAGACGCCCGCGAACACCTGGGGGCCGTTGGTCAACCTCGTGAGCCTGGCGTCGGTCTCCCGGGCCCTGGCGAGCAGCGCCATCAACGCGTCGACCTGTTTTGGAGCGACGCCGTCCAGCGCGACGCGATCCGCCGGGCGACGGTCGTCGGCATGGGGCAGGCGGGCCGCGGATCGCGCGACGACGACCTGGCCGCCGTCGGGTCGTTCGACGACGATCTCATAATCGACGGGGAATCCTTCGAACCCGCGCATCCAGACCACCCGGTCGATCGTCGAGGGGCGGTCCAGTTCAACCCTGACCCAGGCGGGGCCTGGCTCGCTGGCTTTCCAGGGGTATCGGCCGCCGTCGCGGTCCAGACCGTCGATCAGGTTGTCGGGGTGCCTGGTCTGGTTCTCCAGCGCGAAGCTCGACGCCGACGCCACGGCCCCTTGGGTTTGAAGGGCCAGGTTCGATCGTGCCTCGGCTCCCGGGGAGCCTCCCCAGACTTGCAACTCGAACAGGGAAGGCCGGCTGCCGTCGTTGGTCGCCTGGACGTTCATGCGAACCGCGCTGGCGACGATCGGGGAAAAGTCCTCGGCCTGCCCTTTCGGTTCCACCGCGGGCAGGAGGTTCCAGGCGACCCGCTTCGCCTCGACCTCCGCGCGAAGCGCGTCGAGTTCTCGCCGGACCACCAGGGCCTCGGCCGCCCAGCGATCGTTCTCGGAGCCCCGAAGCCTCCTCTGGCCGTATCGGAGGCCGGAAAAGACCGCTTGCAAGGCGTAGTAGTCGCGCTGGCTGACGGGGTCGAACTTGTGGTTGTGACAACGGGCGCAGCCGACGGTCAGGCCCAGGAACGCCGCGCTGACGGTCTTTACGGTCTCGTCTAGCTCGTCCTGCCTGGCCTGGCGCATCGACTCCTCGTCCTTGCCAATCTGGCCGGGGAGGTTCGCCGGCCCCGCGACGAGAAAGCCGGTCGCCGCGTCGTCGCCGACGACGTCCCCGGCGATCTGTCGGAAGAGGAATTGGTCATACGGAAGGTCGTCGTTGAAGGCTCGAACGACCCAGTCGCGATAGGGCCACGAAACGGGGCGTTCCAGGTTGGTCTCGTACCCCCAGGTTTCCGCCCAGCGGATGACGTCCAGCCAGTGTTGTCCCCAACGCTCTCCGAACCCTGGGTTGGCCAGAAGCTCATCCACCAGGCGGACGTAGGCCGCCTCGGGTGATCGGGCCGAGTCCGCGACGAACCGCTCGACGGCCTCCGGGGTCGGTGGCAGGCCCAGCGCGACGAGGTGGACGCGGCGGACCAACGACCTCGGATCGGCCTCTGGCGAGGGCGAGAGCCCGACCTCGCTCAGCCTGGCCCACAGGAAAGCGTCGATCGGGTTGGCGGCCGGCGTCGGGCCGACCCTGGGCGGTTCGGGGCTCCGCGGAGGCTTCAGAGACCAGTGGTCGGGACTGGCCGGGTCGAGCGCCCCCGCCAGGCGTTCCGGCATCCTGGCCCCCTGGTCGATCCAATCCCGGAGGATTTGAACCTGCTCGGTCGAGAGCCTCGTTCCTTTCGGGGGCATGGTCCGGTCGGGGTCCCCGCCGCTGACCGCCAGGAACAGGGGACTGGTGCCGCTCGACCCTGGCACGACGCTGGGCTCGCCCGAGTCGCCCCCGCGCAGGAGGTTGGCGCGGAGGTCCACCCGGAGCCCGCTCTTCGAGGTCTCGGGTCCGTGACACGACAGGCAACGCGATTCCAGGATCGGTTGGACGTCGGTCGCGAAGTCCAGGGTCCGGACGTCCCGCGCCCAGGCCCTCGGTGACGTCACCGCCAGCGCGACCAGAAACCAGAGCGATCGACCCACCATGCGACCCTCCCGAGACACCGAGGTAACCTCCCCATGTTCGCCGGGAACGCTCCCCAAGGCAACCGGCGACCTCGATCGACCGACGGCCAGAATTCCTTACGGACTTGACTTTCCCTCGTGGGGACGGCGATCATCGCGCGATCGGTTCCCTCGCATGAGGTTCGCGCCGAGCCTTCCCAGGGACACGCGATGATCTCGATCTTCGAACACGAGGAAGGCCGACGGAGGTCTCGACGGGCGTTGCTTCAGGTCGGGAGCCTGGGGCTGCTCGGCCTGGGTCTGCCCACGGCGCTGGGCCGCTCGGCCCGTGCCCAGGCGGTTTCCTCGAACCTCCCCGGGTTTGGCAAGGCCCGCTCGGTGATCGTCCTGTACCTTCAAGGGGCTCCCAGTCACATCGACCTCTGGGACCCCAAGCCGGACGCCCCTTCCTCGATTCGGGGAGAGTTCCAGCCGATCGCCACGTCCGCGCCGGGCGTGTTCCTGGGCGAGGTCCTCCCGCGGCTGGCGGTCCAGGCCCATCGGTTCGCGCTGCTGCGGTCGCTTGGCTTCAATCCCACGGGGCTGGCCAATCACGGGGCGGCGATCTACACGATCATGACCGGCCACGATCCGACCAATTTCACGCCGACGGGCCTGGCGGTGCCGCCCTCGCGCGACGATCTCCCGTCGGTCGGGTCGACCGTCGCGCGGTTCCGGCCGGCCGACGCCGGGGCGTTGAGTTACGTCGCGGCCTGCGCTCCGGTCAAGGAGAACGTGTTCGTTGGAGTGGGGCAGGGGGCGGGGCTGCTTGGCAGCGCCCACGATCCGTTCACCGCGTTTGACGATCCCGATTCCGATCGTCGAGCGCTCGAATTCTCGCTCCCGCCCGACGTGACGCTCGGCCGGTTGCGGGCGCGGCTGGACCTTCGAGCCTCGGCGCTGGCGCGCGACTCGCTCGGGCCGGCGGACTTCGACGCGTATTACGGCAGGGCGTTTTCCCTGATCGCCTCGGCCAGGGCGGCCCGGGCCTTTCGGCTGGCGGAGGAACCCCAGGCGGTCCAGGAGGCGTTCGGGCCGACCCGGTTCGGGCGGAGTTGCCTGCTCGCGCGACGGCTGGTCGAGGCGGGCACGCGGTTCGTTCAGGTCACCTGGCCGGCCCGCTCCGACGACGAGCCGGCCGCGGGGCCGGACGGCTCGTGGGATACGCACCGCAACAACTTCCCCATGCTCCGCGAGCATCGTTGCCCCGTCTTCGACCGCGCCGCGGCCGCGCTGATCGCCGACCTCGCCGAGCGCGGCCTGCTCGACGAGACGCTGGTGGTGGTGGTCGGAGAATTCGGCCGATCTCCTCGGATCGGGGCCTCGACCACCATGAACGTCGGACCAGGAGGTCGCGACCACTGGCCGCACTGCTACACCGCGCTGATCGCCGGCGCGGGTGTGCCTGGGGGCCGGGTCCACGGAGAATCCGACGCGCGCGGGGCCTTTCCGAAGTCGGACCCGGTCCACCCGTTCGACCTGGTCGCCACGGTCTACCACGCGGTCGGGATCGACCCGAGCGGTTCCTTCCGCGATCCTCAGAACCGACCCAGGAGGCTGGTCGACCACGGCGGGCCGATCCTCGGCCTGTTCGCCTAGCGCGCCAAGGTCACGGGGGTCACGGCGGTGGTGGCGGCGAGGCCGTGACGACCGGTGTCAGGCCGCCGACGTGCTCAATGAGAATCCGGCGCAACTCGTTGCTGGTTTCCTGGCTTTGTTGCGAGAAATGAGTGCCGGGGAAGACCACCTCCGACGCCGCCCCTTCCAGGTGCGCGCTCTGGTAAGGGACCAGCAGGTCGTAGGGAATCCGACCGCCGAGGAAATAGGCGATCGTGTGGTATGGAACCCCCGGTCGGGTCGGAATCCGATCCAACGCCTTGAGGATCGGGCTCTTCTTGCTCAGGTTGTTCACCGAGTTCAAGGAGCGTCGGCTCCTCAACTCGGGCGCGATCACCCCCTCGCCGTTGAGGCGCTCCAGCGTGTCGATCACCTGGGCCTGGTCGTCGGGCGCTCGAATCATGTCCGAGA
>JBFWRA010000192.1:0-6982 GCA_050249155.1 Isosphaeraceae bacterium
TCCCAACACGGTCATCTTCCAAACTTAAGATCAATTATTAATGATGTTGTAACATGACTAAATAAATTGTTTAATGATGTGGGAGGAATCGCTCAGGATGCCGTTCCTGGCGCGCTACCCCAGGTCCTTCCCAGCGGGCGCCACGAGTGACGCCATCGTCAACGACGCCGACTTCGCTCCCACGATCCTGGAGATGGCCGGCGTCCCGAAACCGGACTTCATGCAAGGAAGAAGCTTCGCGCCGATCCTGAAAGGTCAACCCCCGCCCAGCGACTGGCCGACGGCGACCTATTACCGATACTGGATGCACCTGGCGCACCACGACAATCCCGCCCATTACGGCATTCGCACGAAAGAGTACAAACTTATTTACGTTCACGGTCTTCCCCTGGACGCCGAGGGGGCCGTTCCGTCGCCGACCGAACCGTACTGGGAACTGTACGACCTCGTCAAAGATCCGAGAGAAATGAACAACCTTTACGGCGATCCGGCCCTCGCGGACGTCACGCTCCGCTTGAAGGGCGAGCTGAAGCGGCTCTGTGCGTCCGTTGGCGACGTCGACGACGAACGCGTCCGACCCTGACTCGTCCCGGCGCGGTCAATGGCCTTGAATCGCGCGAACCCCCTCGCCAAGCCCGTAGCCGCAGACCGCGCCAATCGTGTTCAGGATCAGGTCGTCGACGTCGCACGTTCGCATGCCTGAGAGAAGCTGCGAGAGCTCGATCGTCAAACTGAACCCCGCGCCGAAGGCCGTCGCGTGCCAGACCGTCGTGTCGAGTCTCGGTCCCCTGACTCTGGCGAGTAAAAGCCCGATCGGCAGAAACGCGACGACGTTTCCCACCAGATTCACCCAGAAGGCGCGCCCCCCCTTGTGCCAGTCCCGAGTGATCGAGGCGAATGGACTGAGTTGAACCGGCGGCGATTTCTCGTGGAAGATCAGCAGGGTGATTGAAAGCATGAACAACAGATAGGCACCCATCGCGATCGTGGCGGGCTTCGGCGAGTTCCAACGCAAATCGAGGACTCCGAAGAAGGAGAAATCGGGCCTGTCGCGGCCCTTGAACCTCAAGGTCCAGGCACCACCCTCAGCGCCAATCGGGCGTATCTCGTCAGCGAGGGATCGCCCCGGTCGGTCACCGACAGGAGAATCGGGATCACGGTCGGTCGGTCGACGGCCGGCATCGTCGCCCTGGCCAGGGGTTGGTCATTTCCTTCGATCTTTAGAGAAATTGGCGCGTCTCTCGGATAAACGTCCCAGGAGAACACGAGTTCGTCGCCGTCCGGGTCCGTCGAGCCCGAGGCGTCCATCGTGATCGTCTCACCCGACCTCGCCTCGCGATCGACGTTCCCCGCGATCCGGGGAACGGGCGGGTGGTTCGCCTCGGCGGGGGGCCGAACGCACCAGTCGAGCCTGGCCTGAAAATCGGCCTGGAACGCCGACCGCCAGCGGTAAACCGTCGCCAATCGTGGGTCGGGGTCCTCGGGCCGGCCCATGCCTGGATCGGGAACGTCGACTCCGCGGTGGTCCACCACTCGGAATCGACCCCCCCAGCCTCCCAGCCAGGGACGTTCCGGGTCGTTCAGGCCGTTGGGTACGAGCGACAGAAACGACGGCGTGTCTCCCTCCTTGACGCCTCGAACCGGCCCGAGCGTTCTTCCGAAGATATCGCCGCCGTCGTAGTCGGGGTAGAGGTCGCCGAGCGCTCCGTGGCCCCTGGCGTGCGTCCGTACCCATTCGGAGGAGACGAGCGAACGATCACCACCTCGATACATGCCTCGATAGGCGCGCTCTTGCGTGATCACGTCAAGATCGGGAAACTCGCGCTTGATCCAGGGGCCGGTGGAATCCTGGTCGCCGATGGAATGGACTTGGAACCGTGAGACGAACCGACGGAAGTCGTCGGGCGACCGGGTCCGTCGGGCGGAATCCAGGGCCTGGGCGAGGTCGGCCGAGCCTCCCCAGACGAGCACCCAGAGGGGCCTCGGATCGCGCCGATCGGCGGCGGCCGTGATCGCCCGAGAGCCGTCGGTGTCCTTGCCAGGCCCGACGCAATCGCCGACGGGCATCTTCGGCCCAGCCTCGGGCCCGCCCGCGTGGATCAGGGACCGAAGCCGATCGGCCGGCGGGTACCGGGGATCGTGCCTGACGAGGTTGGGACGCACCTGGTCGTAGGCGTCGATCACCCGGGCGATCAGGTCGGGTCGGACCCGCCGACCGTGGCCAAGGTTCGAGGTCGCGACGAGTCCCTCGACGTCAAGCTCGTTGAGGTACAGCGAAAGGCGGATCAGCGATTGCCCATCGTCGGGCTCCGCCATTCCCGCGGTGAGGCTGGAAACGTCGGTCAGCACGACGACCCTGGGCCGGTCGTTCGCGGGGGCGGCGGCCGATAACGTCAGACCGGCGAGCAGCGTGAGCATCGGTCGAATCCTCCCTGGCGTCTCGTGTCGAGTCGTGCGATCTTAACCGATCATGGGTGGCGTGTCCCACGGAGATCGGGAGGAGTGAGCCGTCGCCTGGTCGACGCCGGCCCTGGTCCTGGGTCAGGAACAGGCCAGCGATAAGGAACGTGCTGGGAACCACTTCCCGCGTTTCAACCCCGGGGTCCACGGGTCAACGCTCGCGTGACCCGGTCGCGCCTTGAATTCATCGGTCGGTCCAATTGCAAGTTCCTTGACGCTGGCCCACAATATCGCGTCTCCCCGTCCGAACGAGGGATAGTGCCCCCGCCAGAAGCGACGAGCCCCGACGAGACCGTGGCGTGCTGTTTGAACTGCGAAACCTGTCGAAGTCGTACGGAAGGGTCGTCGCGCTGGACGACCTGACCGTGAGCGTTCCCGAGGGCGCGATCGGTCTGCTCGGGCCCAACGGCGCGGGCAAGACGACGATGATCCGTTCGTTGATGGGTCTGATCCGGGTCGACTCCGGATCGGGCCACGTGCTGGGCCGCGACGTGCGCCGAGCGCCCCTGGACGTCCGGCAGGTCGTTGGATTCGTTCCCGAGGACGAATGCCTGTTCCCCGGAGTCGACGGCGTCGAATTCGTGGCCTACTCGGGCGAACTGGCCGGCATGGGCCGATCCGACGCGCTTCAGCGCGCCCATGAGATGCTCGACTACACGGGGCTGGGCGAGGCCCGATACCGGAAAGTCGAATCGTATTCGACCGGCATGAAACAGCGACTGAAGATCGCCTCGGCGATCGTCCACGACCCGAGAATGGTGATCCTCGACGAGCCGACCAACGGCATGGACCCGGCCGGCCGGCTCGAGATCCTGGAACTGGCCCGCGACCTGACCCGGCGCAAGGGAATGAGCCTGCTCTTCTCAAGCCACCTGATGCCCGACGTCGAGGCGGTCTGCGACCACGTCCTGGTGATGGGGCGCGGTCGCTTGCTGGCCCAGGGAACGCTGGCCGACCTGACGAGAACCGAGCGCCCGGCGTTCGAGGTGCGTGTCAAAGGAGATCAGGCCGCGTTCGGGGCCCGGCTCTCCACCCTGGGATGCCAGGTCGAATCCACCGACGACGCCCTGTTGGTCGAGACGCCCGCCGGTCGCTCGCACGAGCTGCTCTGGTCCATCGCGCGGGACGCGGGCGAGCAAATTCGCATGCTTAGACCTTTGCGCAACTCGCTGGAAGAAGTCTTTCTCAAAGCCGTCGCCGAATTGAATTGAGTTCTCGGCGCGGTCGACGATCTCATACTCCTCCGATCCCTCGCGAATTCCACCATGCCGATCTTCGACCAGGGTTATCAGCACTGGAACGGCCGTCTGGCGGGTCACGCCTGGCGTTGGCTGGCGGTGGCCCGGCAGGGCGTGCGGCAGCAGTCCAGGCGCGGACAGACCCGGTGGCTGGTCGCCGTCGCGTTCGTTCCGGCTCTGATGCTCGCCGCGTTCCTGGTTCTTTGGGGGTTGTTCGAGCAGAACTCCACTTTACTGCAACCGCTGGCGTTTCTGTTCAGCGGCCTGCCCCAGGAGGTCCGAGACGGACCGCAGGCGTACCGCGTGGCCTTCTGGACGGTCGCGTTCAACTGGTTTTTCGGGATCGAAACGTTCTTCGCGATGTTGCTGGTGGCGACGGTCGGGCCCGACCTGGTCAGCCAGGACCTGCGGTTCAACGCCATCCCGCTGTATTTTTCGCGGCCCTTGCGGCGGTTGGACTATTTCCTCGGCAAGCTGGGAGTGATCGCGGCGTTCCTCGCGGCGGTGGCGATCGGGCCGGCGGTGGCGGCCTGGCTGCTTGGCGTGGCGTTCAGTTTCGATCTGGGCGTGATTCGCGACACCTGGCGGCTCTTGCTGGGTTCCGTCGCCTACGGGTCGGTGATCGTGCTCTCCGGGGGATCGTTGATGCTGGCGATGTCCTCGATCTCGAGGAATTCCCGTCTGGTGGGGGCGATGTGGGTCGGCCTCTGGATCGTCAGTAACGTCACGTCCAACGTGTTGACCGAGACCGTGGGCCTGGAGTGGTGTTCCCTGGTCTCGTACACGGCCAACCTGGACCGGATGCGTGAGGAACTGCTGGACGTCGGCGCGGCTCGGAAGAAGTTCCTGGACCTCTGGGAATCGACCCGGAAGGCCGGCGACGCGGCCCGCGCGGCGTTCCCATTCGGTGGAGGTCGCCGACGGTTCGGGGCTCCGCCTCCGCCCCCGCCGCCCCCACCGGAATCGGAGCCGGAGAGCGGCAGGCGGCGACGTCGTCGGCCAGTGGATCCAACTCCCGTGTTGCTCCGCACTCCCGAGCACGTCAAGCATCCCTGGGAGTGGTCCGCCGGTCTGCTCGCCGGGCTCTTCGCGGTCTCGACGTTCACATTGACCACCCGCGTCAAATCCCTGGATCGCCTCAAGTGACCCACGCCACAACGACCGGGGAAACCCCCGCGCCACCGATCGTCGAATTCCTCGGCGCCTCGAAGTGGTACGGCAACGTCATCGGCCTGAACAAGCTCTCGCTTGGCCTGCCCGCCGGCGTGACCGGCCTGCTCGGGCCCAACGGCGCGGGCAAGAGCACCTTTCTCCAACTGGCGACCGGCCAGCTTCGTCCAAGCCAGGGAGAGGTCCGGGTTCTCGGTCACCGGGCCTGGAACAACCCCGCCCTGAATCGTTACGTCGGTCTTTGCCCCGAGCAGGACGCCTTCTACGAGTGGATGACCGGCCGGGAGTTCATCGAGAATTGCGCGCGGCTCGGCGGTCTCTCGAAGTCCGCGGCGCGCGAAGCCACCGCGCGCGTGCTCGACGAGGTGGGCATGACCGAACATGCCGGCAGGGCCGTCAGCGGTTACTCCAAGGGGATGCGCCAGCGGACCAAGCTCGCCCAGGCCCTGGTTCACGAGCCGCTGGTCCTGTTTCTCGACGAGCCGTTGACCGGGACCGACCCGGTCGCCCGTCGCGATCTGATCAACGTCATTCGACAGCTTGGCGCGTCGGGCCGGAGCGTGATTCTCTCCAGCCACGTGCTCCACGAGGTCGAGGCCGTCACGTCCCGGGTCGTGCTCATCAATCATGGCCGATTGGTGGCCGAGGGAAACGTGCGGGAGATTCGCGACCTGATCGACGCCCACCCGCACCGCATCCTCATTCGAAGCGAGGACGACCGGGCGCTGGCGGCCCGGCTCGTGGCGTTCGAGGACGTGGTCGGCGTCGACCTCTCCCGTCAGGCTGAGGGAGGCGGAGTTCTCGTCGAGACCCGCGCGCCCGACGCGTTTTACGCCCGCCTCACCGCCATCGCGCTGGAGCCCGGGACCGCGGTGCGGCACGTCGAGTCCGAGGATGACACCCTCGACGCCGTTTTTCGCTATCTGGTGAACCCATGAGCCGAGGCCCCGTCGCTTCCCCGGTCACGCTTCCCGTACGGCTCGCCAGGGGCTTCCGCCCGTCGGCGTGGTTGACGCTCCTGAAAATCTCGATTCAGCAATTCGTGAGGGGGCGTCGGCTTTTGGTGCTGGCCCTGCTGTTCAGCTTGCCGACCGCGCTGACCCTGCTCAGCCGTTACTTCAACGAAGACTATTATGACGAGATCGACCGCGCCCGACAGTTCATCCTCTTCGTGATGATTCCCCAGGCCCTGGTGCCGTTGACCGCGCTGGTGCTGGCCTCGGGCATGATCCGCGACGAGGTGGAGGGTCAAACGCTCACCTACCTTCTGATTCGACCGCTCCCCCGACCGTCGATCTACGTGGCGAAACTGCTGGCGGCCTGGCTGGTCTCGACGGCTCTGGCCACGGTCTTCACCACGGTGGCCGTCGTCGCGATTCACTGGGGAACCCCCGAACTCTGGGGGGAGATGATTCCCAGGCAGGCGGCGCAGCTAACTGGTCTCTCGGCGCTCTCCTTGCTGGTCTACGCCACGCTGTTCGGGCTGTTCGGGCTGCTCGTCCGCTGGATCTTGCCCCTGGGTGTGGCCTACATCCTGCTGTTCGAGGGGCTCTTCGCCAACGTCGACTTCTCCATTCGAAGGCTCACGTTGCTCTGGTATGTTCGAATCCTGGCGGAACGCTGGTTTGGAATCCACGACGACGCCTGGTCGATCGACCTGGAGACGGTCCCCTCGGCGAACGAGGCTCTCCTGACCTTGCTCACCGCCGCGCTGGTGATGGCCGTGGCCGGGGCGCTGATCTTCGGGGCCCGGGAACTTCGAGTGAAGACGCCCGAGGGAAGTTGAGGCATGCCTCTTGATCGAACGTGTTTGAGCGAACCCTGCAAGATTCCAAATTAGAAAGGGTTGATCAATGAAAGGCTGTTTGAAGTTGGTCGTATATGGATTCTTGGGATTGGTCGTTTTGGGAGTGATCGGTGCGATCATCGGTCCAAAGGAACCCAAGCGACCCATCGCCGCAACGCCTCCCTCATCGGCCTCGGTTGCGGGGAAAGAACCGGTCCCGGTTATCGATGGCGCTAAACCTGGAGAACGGGTTGAGTTGGTGGATTTCATTCTGTATTCTGATCGTGAGAACTTGTTGAAAGCAATGGAAGGCGGCAAACGTCCATCG
>JBFWRA010000193.1:0-6973 GCA_050249155.1 Isosphaeraceae bacterium
CAGCGTCGAGTACGAACCCCGAGCGATGCTCGAAGGACGCATCGAGCCGACCAAGGTGGTGGTCGCGCAGCCAAGCCTGCGGCTGAGACGACGCAAGGACGGCACATGGAACCTCCAGGGCATGCTCGCCGATCCCTGGCCAGGCCCGGTGTTGACGGCCCCGCCGGTCTTCATCAACAACGGCACCGTCGAATTGATCGACGAGAACGCCCCGCCAGACGCCCCCGGGGCCGCCGTCCTGCGCGACGTGACGCTGCGGATCGACTCGACCGGGCCTGGCAAGCTCTCGTTCGAAGGCTCCGCCAAGGGTGACACGTTCGACCGCGTCAGCCTTCAGGGAAAGATCGAGCTGACCACCGGGAGAGTCGAGATCGTCGGCGACGTCGTCCGGCTGGTGCTCTCCGACGCCCTGCGAGGGCGCATCCCCTCGGACCTCCGGCCCGCGATCGAGGAACTGGGCATGACCGGCGGCGAGCTGGACCTCAAGGTCGGCCGGTTCGTCTTCGACCCGCGATTGACTCCCGCCGATCGGCTTCAGTACGACGTCGCGGGCAGGCTTCGGTCGGGCGTCTGGAGCAGCGCGAAGCTTCCGTTCCCGATCAACGATCTCTCCGCGGGGTTCACAGCGCGTGACGGGGTGCTCACCCTGAGCCGGGTCGAAGGGTTTTACGGCACGACCAGCCTGCGGGTCGACCGGGCGTGGGTGGATCTCAACGGCGATCCGGCGACCACTCCGTTCGACCTGGAGATGGCGGTGGTCGACCTCGAGCTGGACGACAATCTTCAGGCCTGGACCCCGCCGGAGTTCGCTCCGATCTGGGAGGACTTTCGCCCCAGCGGTCGCGTCAGCCTGGCCCTGAAGGCGTCTCGGGACGCGGCGGGAGGACCGATCCAGCACCGGCTCGTCGTGGACTGCGACGGCGTCTCCGGGTCGTACCGGCACTTCAAGTACCCCGTGAGCAACGTTCGGGGTCGGTTCATCTGGGAAGGGGAACGGATCGACGTGGTCGGGCTGCATACGTTGATTGGAGGCAAGCCCCTCTCGGCCACCGGCACGATCGACCACCCCGGCCCCGACGCGGTCGTCGCGCTGACGTTCGTCGGCCAGTCCCTCCCCGTGGACAAGACGCTGATGGACGCCCTGCCGCCCGACGTCCGCAAGGTGGTCGAGGAGTTCAACCCGACGGGCACCGCCCGTGGAAGAATCCTGCTCCACCGGACGCCGCCCAGGGCTCCCGGAGACGACCCGATCGGCAAGGTCGAGGTCCACGCGTATCTCGATTTGAACGAGCGCTGCGCCATCACCTGGGTCGGCCTGCCCTACCCGGTGAACAATCTGACCGGACGACTGGAGCTGCACCCGGACGTCTGGGAGTTCAAGAACATGCGGGGGACCAACGCCCTGGCCGTCGTCACCGGCAGCGGCCGCGTGGAAAAAGTGCCCGATCCCGGTCCCGAACCCAAGTTCAAGATCGACCTGCGCATCAAGGCTGAGAAGCTCTCGTTCGACGACCAGCTTCGCCAGGCCCTTCCACCCGCCTGGAACAAGAGCTGGGCGATTCTCGACCCGACCGGCTCCAGCGACGTGGACGCCACGATCAAGATCGCCCCGGGCCAGCCCGACAGCTACGTCCTGGTCATCACCCCCCTGCCCGCCACCGACGTGAAGCTCTCGTACAGCCGCGCGCCGAAACCGGGCGATCCCGGCGGCGACTTCGAGCTCCGGATGGAGGACGTCACCGGGCGTTTTGTGTTCAATAACGGACCCGTGGATATGTCCGACGTGACCTTCCGGTTCCACGGCGCTCCGGTGCGGTTCGAACGCGGACGGGTGATCGTCGAGGACACGGGCAAGTTCCAGCTTGGCGCGTGGGGGGTTCGGGTCAGGGACCTTCGGCTGGACAACCGGCTCCGCAAGATCATGCCGCCGGTGATGAGACAGTTCGCCCAGCGGTTCGACGACCGACCGTTCACCGTCAAGGGGAACCTTGGCCTGGCCTGGTCGGGCTTGCCGGAGGAGTCGGTGTCCTGCGTCTGGAACGACGCGCTGGTCGTCTTCGACGGCAATCGGATCGAGATCCAGCCGGGGCTGGCCCTGGAACAGATCCAGGGGCAGCTTGACAACGTCTGGGGCAAGGCCAACGACGACAACTTCGAAATGCACGGAGCGCTGGCGCTGGAGAGCGTGAGCCTGGTCGGCCAGCAGGTCATCCGGCTGGAGTCACCCATCGACGTCGAGGGAGGTTACGCCAGGCTCGACAGCCTTCGCGGCAACCTGCTGGGGGGCGAGCTCACCGGAGCGTTCCAGGTCAGCCTGGACGAGACCCCGAAATACGGAGCGAGGCTCCGGGTGGTCGGGGCGGACCTTCAGGAATACGCCCGCACCCTTCCCGGCCACCAGAACTTCCGTGGCAAGGTGAACGCCAGTCTGGAACTCGGCGGCTTCGGCGGCGACTTGCGGACGATCCAGGGACGTGGCCAGGCCAGCGTGGTCCACGGCAACCTCGGCGAACTTCCCTTGATTCTCCGGCTGCTCAAGCCGTTGAACCTCTCCCCGGCGACCAAGACCGCCTTCGACGCGGCCGACGTCCGCGTCTCGATCCAGAACGGCCAGACGACCTTCGAGGAGATCCTCCTGAAGGGGGACGCCTTCAGCCTGCATGGCGGCGGCAAGATGGACGTGCAAGGGGACTTGGACGTCCGGCTCCGTCCCCTGGCCGGCCGCGACCGATTTCACATTCGAGGGCTCAGCGAACTGATCCGCGAGGCCAGCGGCCAGCTCATGGTGATCGCCGTCCGGGGCACCCCGTCCTACCCGAAAATCACCTTCGAACCTCTCCCCGAGATCGCCGACGGAATCAAGTCGCTCGGGAGGCGCAGGGAGGACCGAAGGCGTTGACCGATCGTCAACGCGTCAATCGGTCATTTGGGT
The DNA here is from genome assembly GCA_050249155.1 of Isosphaeraceae bacterium. Taxonomy (GTDB): domain Bacteria; phylum Planctomycetota; class Planctomycetia; order Isosphaerales; family Isosphaeraceae; genus JBFWRA01. The sequence continues at coordinate 2,933 of JBFWRA010000193.1, forward strand.
GCGCGCTAGTCGTGGGAGACCCCGTCCGGAGCCTCGGCGACGGGGAGGCCCGCCTCGGCCTTGGCGGGCACGACCGCCTCGGCGCGTCGGACGGCGCACTGGGGGTGGATTCCCGACCGCGAGTAGACGGGTTGTCGACACACGGGGCAGCGGGCGCGACTGGAAACCGGGAGATGAGGAGTTTTCGGATTCATGGGACGTCGCCTCGGGTGAGAAGGGAAAAACGGTCTCCGCCCCGGGAGGGAGGCCCGGGGCGCCGAGGTGGTCAATGTGGCCGCCGCCCTGGAAATCGTTGAGATTTCCGTGAGATCGGATCGGCGGCGGTTGGGTTTCCGTGTGACGCGTCGCCCAGGTCGTGACGGGCGAGTGTTGATTCAGTCGATGGGTCGGGTTGGATCAATAACGGCCGCGGCCACCGCCGCCACCGCCATAGCCGCCGCCACCGCCGTAGCCGCCGCCACCACCGCCGTAGCCGCGGCCACCGCCGCCACCGCCACCGCGATTCTCACGGGGCTTGGCTTCGTTGACCGTCAGGCGACGGCCGCCGTGTTCCTGGTCGTGCAGACCGTCGATGGCGGCTTGCGCCTCGGCCTCGCTGTCCATTTCCACGAACCCGAAGCCTTTGCTGCGTCCGGTGTCGCGGTCCATGATGATCTGGGCACTCTGAACCGTGCCGTACTGCGAGAACAACTGCTCGAGGTCCGAGTCGCTGATCGAATAGGTCAGGTTGCCAACGTACAGTTTCTTGCCCACGCGAGAATCCCCGGGGAAGGGTCTCGACCCGCCGGTCGCTTTCCGGGTCGAAGAGAAAGGGGTCGAAGGGGTGACCCAGTCGGCGGGAACGGCGAGAGAGGTCAGCGAGCCGGTTCCGGAGAGCCGACGATGCTTTCTCGATCGTCAAACCTACCAAACCCAATCATAACGTCTTGAACCCCGCGCCGATAGGGGCCCGATTCCAGGGTTTCGGAGTTCCGATCATCGGGTGCTCGAAGTCGGGGGGTCGGCCGGCCGTCCCACGCGGGTCACCGACGCGACCAGACCCCCAGGGCCTCCCCATCGCCAGGAAGAGGAGCGTCGCCGGGAGACTCGAGTTGGCCCGAAGCGCGGACCCGGCGGATTCGGCCTTTCTTTCATGAACCCAGGGGAAGATCATCGCGTCCAGAAAGCGACGCGTCGACGAACCCGAGCGACGTCACCGTCGGAGGAGCGTCGTGGACCCCGTGCCGCTGGTGGACCTCGACGCCCCAGCGATCACCGAGTACCCGAAGGCCGCCGGTCCGTCGACCGTCCGAGTGAACCACCCTCGACCATGGGGCCCGTTGGGCGTCTGAGGAAATTCCATCATGAGCACGCTTCAACGTTTGACCGACAAGGGACTGATCCGGCCCCCACGCTGGCTGCCGGGCAACGTCCAGTACGAGACGATCATGGGCTCGGTGGCCTACGGGGTTTCCTCGGTCGCCAGCGACATGGACGTCTACGGTTGGGCGATCCCCCCGAAGGAGGAGATCTTCCCGCACCTTCGGGGCGAGGTCGCCGGATTCGGAAAGCCGGCGGCCCGGTTCGAGACGTTCCAGCAACACCACGTCGAGGATCGGGACGCCCTGGCCGGGCACGGCCGAACTTACGACCTGGCGATCTTCGGCATCGTCAAGTTCTTCCAGCTCGCGATGGAAAACAACCCGAACATGATCGACTGCCTGTTCACTCCGGCCACCTGCGTCCTGCACAGCACGAGGGCCGGCAACCTCGTGCGGGAGAACCGTCGGCTCTTCCTGCACAAGGGGGCCTGGCCAAAATTCAAGGGATACGCCTATTCTCAGTTGCACAAGTTGGCGATCAAGCAACCCCAGGGCAAGCGGGCCGAACTGGTCGCCAAACACGGCTACGACACCAAGTTCGGCTACCACGTCGTCCGGCTGATCTCCGAGGTCGAAATGATCCTGACGGAGGGGGACCTCGACCTTCAGCGCGACAACGACCGGCTCAAGGCGATCCGACGCGGCGAATGGACCGAGGAACGGCTCCGTCGATGGTTCGCCGAGAAGGAGCCGCAACTGGAACGGGCCCACGCCGAGAGCAAGCTCCCCGCCGTCCCCGACGAATCCAGAATCAAGGAATTGCTCCTGGCCGTCCTCGAAGAGCACTACGGCAGCCTCGAGGGGTGCGTCGTCAACCCCGATCGCGCGATCGTGGCCCTCCGAAACATCCAGGCCGAGTTGGATCGCGTGAAGGATCTCTTATGAACTCCGTCGTGACGAGAAACGACCTGGAACGCCTGGATCGCGAGGCGGGCCGGCATCCGTACCCCCTGCTCTTCGCCACGATCAGCGGGGCCCACCTGTACGGCTTCCCTTCGCCCGATTCCGACTTCGACCTGCGAGGCTGCCACGTCTTGCCCTTGCGAGAGGTCGGTTGTCGTTGGTATTGAACCGGCACCAGGAAAAAATCAGGTGAATCCGCTTGACAAGCGAAAACCGGCCCTGAACAATCCAACGGACGCGAGGATGTCATGACGAGACGTTGTGACAATCCGATGCCTCTCGCTTCGCGGAGGTACCATGCGACCCGACCCGACCCGACCCGACCCGACCCGACCCGAAACTCACTTCGTTGGGTCGAGCCGAATTACCTCAATGGATTGATCCACGACAACGACCGCCACCTTTCCAGTCCACCCTAGGCGTCATCAGGGTCGGCGGGGATTCGCCTTTGGGGACGACCCGCGGGGTTCATCACGTTCTGATCGACGACTTTTTGCGGAGCGTGCCGAGCATGCTTGTCCGCGTCAGATTCGTCGTGATCCTCGCGATCACGGTCGTCCTCGCGGCTGGGTCGTCGCGATGGTTCCGCCAGGATCGGATCGACCCACCCAGGCATGGCCCGGACTATTCGCCCCCCGGCATTGAAATAGTTACGGATAAAAAATTTTATGAAATAGGCGAATTCATAGCTTGCCGAGGATTAGTCAAGTTTGAAAAGGAAACGCGTTTTCCGACGATCACCGTAAGCTTGATCGCCAAGAACACCGTTTACCTCAACCGGATCGTCACGCCAGACCGGGCCGATGATCCTCTGGAAAACACGTTTGAAGTCAGGCTCGGCCCCACGAGAATCCCAGGCAAATTCTCAGTCCAGGCGAGAAGCGTCGCTTATCCCGAGAGACGGTTGGGTGAGAAGGCCCGAGTTAGAGAGAACGTCGTCGCTAGCGAATCCAACAGGTGTGTCGTACAGGTAAGGAGGATGCGATGACGACAAGGGTTTCGAGCCATCGCGGGGTTAGCCTCCTTGAAATCTTGGTGGTCGTCGTGATCATCGGTCTCATCGTGCTATTGACGTTGCCGGCGATCCAGGGTGCGAGGGAGATGGCCAGGCGAGGCCAATGTCTCAACAATCTCCGACAGATTGGCATCGGCATTCACGCATATATTGGAACCTATCAATGCTTTCCTCAAGCTCACAACGGCAAGGGATACTCTCCCCTGGTCGTCATCCTCCCATTTCTGGACCAGAAGCGGGTATATGACTCGATCAACTTTAATCTTCCTTACCCGCCCACGGTATCCATCGAGCATCTGACGGCGTCTCGGCTCGCCCTCGCGGTTTTCATGTGCCCTTCCGATGGCCAACAGCTCTCGGCGGGGTCCACGAATTATGCTGGGAACCGGGGTGTTGGCTACACCGAAACTTCGCATGCGAACAACGGTCTCTTCACTCATCCCCTTTACGCCAGTCCTGTCGGTTTGCAGGGAATCGCGGACGGTTCAAGTAATACCGCCGCGTACTCGGAATGGCTGATCGGGTCGAACGGCCGGTCATCACGGGATGCGAAGAGAGTCGTGTATTCAACCAACACGTCCTACGCGCGGTCCGATCAACTCTCGGAGTTCGTCAGGGCTTGCAAGGGCGTCGACGTCGCCCAGGCGGAATCCGTGGGGCCTGGCAAAGGGCGAGAATGGATGCATGGCGATTTTATCTCCACGCTCTATAATCATGCGATCATTCCCAATGGACACAGTTGCACCAATGGCGGTCTCGTTC
>JBFWRA010000194.1:0-6965 GCA_050249155.1 Isosphaeraceae bacterium
TGCCACCAGGGCGGCCCGCGAGCATTCGACGTTTCATCCTCGGGACTGGCAACCACGGACTACGGGTCGGTCCGGATATTCGATAAATACGGAAGGGCCGGCCCCGGAGATTTCCAGGGCCGGCCCTTCACCTTTGACGGCGTCTCGCCGACGAGACCACGGGGGTCCATTCGGCGTTAGTCGGGTTTTCCAAGCGTCACGAATCGACCCGTTCCATTGGGAGACTCGACCCTGACGGCGATTTCGGCGGCACCCTTGGTCATCGCCTCGAATTCCTTGATCGACGTCAGCGGCTGAATCTTGCGATCCTTGACAATTTGGCTAATGACCATGCCGGGTTCGATTCCGGCGGCCTCCGCGACACTGCCCGCCTTGACCTCGCTGACAAGCAAGCCCTTCTTGTCCGGATCGTGGCCGAACTGCTTGCCCAACTCGGCCGTCAGCTCCTGAACCTCCAGGCCGAAGTCGTCGAGTTCCACCTTGGGCTCATCGTCCTTGGGTTGGACCTTTTCCTCCTCGTCCCGGAGCGGTCGATCCTGCTCGAAACGGACCTCCTCGTAAGGCGCGGGAACGATCTCGGTCGTTCGTTCCTTGCCGTCACGCCAGTAGGTGACGCTGAACTCCCTGCCCGACTCACTGGTGGAGACGGTGAGGCGGAAGCTCGGGATACTCGAGACAGGGTTGCCGTTGAAGCCGGTGATGACGTCGCCAGACTTCAGGCCCGCCTTGTCGGCTGGGCTTCCAGGAAGGATCTGATCCGCCATGATCCCCTTGGTGTTTTCCGGAAGGCCCAGTTGTCGAGCCAGCGCCGGAGTCACGGGAGCCAGGGCGATGCCGACCCGGGATCGCTTGACCTTGCCGAACTTGATCAGGCTGTCCGCGACGTTGCCGGCCAGGTCGATGGGAATCGCCAGCCCGACTCCGTCGTTACCGCGATTACTCGTGAGAATCGCCGAGTTGACACCGATGACCATGCCTTCCATGTTCACCAGCGGACCCCCGGAGTTCCCAGGGTTGATCGCCGCGTCCGTCTGGACGAAGGCTTCAAACTCGTTGATGTTCAACGTGTTTCGGTCGGTCGCGGAGATGATGCCCGAAGTGACGGTATGGCTCAGACCAAAGGGGGAACCGATCGCCATGACCCACTCGCCAACCTTGAGCTTGCCGCTCTGGCCGCGGACCAACGGGCGGTAGTCGGTCGAATCCACCTTGATGACCGCGACGTCGGTTTGCGGGTCGGTGCCGACCACCTCGGCGGTGTACTCGTTCCCGTCGTAGAACGTCACCTTGATCTTGCCGGCGTTCTCGACGACGTGGTTGTTCGTGACGATGTGACCCTTGTCGTCGTAGACGAATCCCGAGCCGGTGCCCTCGCCGGGAATCGGTCCGAACTGCTGGGGTAGGGGACGACCGTTGGGGCCGAAGAACCGCCTGAGCATTTCCTCGAGTTCTTGCGGGTCGAGGTTTCTTGGGACGTTGGGGATCGGGCCACGGCGGCCCCGGAGGTTGGGACCCGCGCCCGCCTTTCGCTCGACGCTGATTTGCACGACTGACGGCTTCGTGTACTCCGCCACGGCCTCGAACGCCTCCGAGAGGGCTCGAACCGTCTTCTGACTTTCGACAGGGATCGTCAGCGCCGCCGGCAACGGCCGCGAGACGCCCCGCGCGCTGACCAGCGCGGCGGCGGACACGACCAGCGCCACCCAGGACACTGCGTTGCGTTTCATGCCGTATCTCTCTCCTCTCCAGAAATCGCGTGAATGGTGGGGCCGGGAACATGGCCCTGGACCCGAATTTGAACCAGGGATTCTCAAGTAGGGCGTCAAAATCGGTTCTATCGATCCCTGGACCTAGCCCTTCCTACGATCCAGGGTGTCGAAAGGTTGGGTCGTCGGGGTGGTTTTTCGCTCGACCGAACCGAACCAACTAAAGACGGTGGTCGGTCTGGGTATTTTATGCGATTTCCGTCCCAATCGGAGAAGAATTCGAGGCGAGAAGCTCCCCGGTCGCGAACCTCTCCCACAGGCTCGACAGGGTATCCCATCCCGGGGACCGATGGTACGCTCAGAGAGTCTGGAAGGTGGGAAGTCTCGGGAACCTCCAGGAACCTCGCCGTTCGATCGGACAGACCTTCGTTACTCACCTAGATCCTCGTCATCGCTCCGGCACAGGTCGGACGCCCTGACGGGTTTTCGAGGCTCAGTTGATCGACCCTCGCGACCATTCTCCAGAGTACTTTCTTGGTTTCGCCCGATCACTCGGCGTCGACGACGTCGCGACGCGACGGCTCTACTCCGCCATCCTGGGGCATGGAGTCGTCGACCCCGTGATCTGGGGGAAGTCTTTCGGGGTCCCGAAGCGTCTTGGAGGGATGATCGCCCCGCTTCCCAGGCTCAGGCGTGACGCGCTCCAGACCTCCGCGGCCGACGGATTTCAGAAGATTCGTTTCCGCACACCCGACGATCTCGCGGTTGAGACCGTCCTGATTCCACTGCATAAACCTGGAGCGGTGAGCGTCTGCCTCTCCTCCCAGGTCGGATGTCCGATGGCTTGCGGGTTTTGCGCCACGGCGAGGATGCCCGCTCGTCGCAACCTCGCGCCCTGGGAGATCGTGGACCAGTGGGTCCAGGCCCGGGACCTCGCCCGCGCTCAGGGGCGACGGGTCACCGGGGTCGTGTTCATGGGAATGGGGGAACCTTTCCTGAATTACGACCGAGTCATGACCGCCGCCGAGCTTCTCCGCGCGCCCTACGGTGGGGCGGTGGCGGCCAAGGCGATCACGATCAGCACCGTGGGGCTGGTTCCCGAGATCGACCGATTCACCAAGGAACGGCACAAGTACCGGCTCGCGATCAGCCTCGGAGCGGCCACCGACGCGAAGCGCGAAAGACTCGTCCCGGTCGCCGCGAGGACGCCGGTGGCCGAGGTCATGGCCGCGGCCCGAAGGCACGCCCTGGACCGTCGCGACCGGGTCACGCTCGCGTACGTCTGCATCTCGGGGGAGAACGTCGAGGAGGAGGATGCCCGGGCCCTGGGCGCGTTGATCGGCGACACCCCGGTTCGGCTCGACCTGATCGACGTGACCGACCCCACGGGCCGATATCAGCCTCCGAGTCCCGCGGAACTCCAGATCTTCCGGGACGCCCTGACGCGAAGTCTCGGCCAACCGGTGGTCCGACGCTACTCGGGAGGGGCGGACATCCAGGCGGCTTGCGGAACGCTCGCCGGAAAAGGCTGAGCCTTGCCGGGAGCTTCCAGGGCGGCCTCGGGGCTTTCCCCGGAGCGCCTGGCCTCGTCGATCGCGACGGCGAGGCCCGCTCGGGCGGTCAGCCCCAGCGGTTCGTAGCCAACCGATCGCGCGGCCGCGTCACCAAAGAGGCAGGCGAACTGACGCGGGACGTCGTCGGAGTCGAGCCAGGAAGCGATCACTTCTCGGGAGTAAGCCAGGTCGTCGGGGTCCAACCTCGGTCCCAACGCTCCCGAGAACACGGCCGTCCTCCCCTCGAGTTGGAACATCTCTCGAAGCGTCAAGGGAAGATTCATCCTCAGGTGGTGGGCGAACTGGTAGATCGAGCCCAAAACCGAGCGACGCACCGCGTCCGGCGTCATCGGTTCGGTGACCCAGAGCCCACCCGAGAGCCATCCGTATTTCAGGATCGCGTCGGTCGCGTTCGGTCTCCCGTCAGCCGTTTTGAGGCGATAACCCATCTCGATGTAGCGACGGTCGGTCCAGCCGCCTCGGAGGTCGTCGAGGACCACCAAACCCAGTTTCAGACGGTGGTCCAGGGGCACGCCGGAAAGTCGCGCGTTGGCCTCATCCACCGCCGCCTTCGCGACTTCCTCCGCGTCGATCGCCAGGAGTTCATCGACGGCCCGCGCGACGTGCTCGCGGGCCATCGGGTTCATCGCGACCAGAGGGGCGACGCAGACTTCCGGTCCTCTCGTGATGGTCGCGATATAGTCCTGGAATCGACCTGGACCCCTCGGGATCGCGTAAATCCGTTTCTGCTCAGCCAGGAGGGGAACGTGTTGGACCTCGATCACGACAAGGCCCTCCATGATGGTTGGGCTCGGCCTGGGAGTCAGCGGCCCAACGGTGTCAGAGTGACGTTCCTGTAGAAGACCTCGGCCCCTTCGGACTGAAGCACGATCTTCCCCTTGGTGACGCTCGCCTCGGTTCCCTCGTTGACAACCTCGCCGTTGACGACGTTCACAATTTTTCCACCGTCGCAGATGACTTCGACGACGTTCCATTCGCCGTGGGGCTTCTCGGCGTCCTTGGTTCGGACCACGCGGCCCTTCTCGGACTTTCCGTTCACCGTGAGAGTGGTGCCGCCGACCATGAAAAAGTCACCGAAGTCACGCTCCTGGATCTGGCACTCAATCGACTTGGGCCAGACCTTGTCCGGGCCGACGCAGTGCATCAGGATGCCCGAATCCCTCGGCGTCGTGGCCTTGTCGCGCGGGGGCCACTTCTTATCTCCCCATTTCACCTCGAGCCGAAGCGTGTAGTTCTCGAACTCGTCGCGCGTGGTCAGGCAACCAAACTCCTCACCCGAGATGTGGATGACTCCATCCTCGACCTTGATCACGCCCTTGGGATCGTCGTAAGGCGAAATCGCCTTGTCCTTGTGGTTGACGTAGACGTACCAGCCCTGGAGATCCTTGCCGTTGAAGAGCGCGATGGTCTTTCCCGCCTCGGGTTTCCCATCGGCGAGGACCGATCGGAAGGAAACGGGCGCGATCGAGAGGAGGCCCAGAGCGAACAGGATGGGGAGTCGTTGGCGGCGCATGACAAGGCGTCTCCGTGGCGTTGGCTTACCCGGTCGCCGCGCGGGAGGACGGTTCGCTCGCGTCTCGCGCGTTCCAGCCCCTGGACACGGCGCGGACGGGAAACGCGAACGCCCCTCGCGAGGACAGGTGGGTATCGTAACCCACTGGAGGAACCGGCTCAACGACCGGGCCTCTCGTCCGCGAAGGGCGACTCATTTGGGGATGTGGAACGACTCGGAACGGAACGAGCGTCCAATCCCACGACGCTGGGGACGGAACCCTGGGACTCAGGGTCGACTGGAGTGAGTACGGCGATTGGCCTCGCCACGCAAAGCGGCGAGCAATTCGAACGTCGGCGCGGCGTAGGGAACGAGCGTCGGCTGGGCGGCCACCCAGTCCTCCGCGTCGGCGATCGGCTCGTAAACTCGGACCCCTCGGATCACTTTGCGGTCCACGACGCCACGATCCTCGAGAAACAGGAGGACGGCGATCCTCCGAGACAGGGGAGCCTTCGACCAATATGAGGAAGTGGAGAGGTCGTTTTCGAGGTGGAGGCCACAGTACCGAAGCGCCTCTTCGAGGAGGGCTTCGAGGTGCTCATCGTTTCGGTGCCGTCGATAGGGGGCGAGGCGGCCTGACCATCGGCGGCTGAGTTCACAGTCGAATGGGGCGGACACGGAGAATACGTCCCTCAATGGCGAAGCGTGGGCTTGATGGACGCCCATCAAGCCTCTCTGTTCTCAGTTTATCCTAGGCGGCAGGGCAAGCCCTCGGGGCCGGCCGGACGATAAATGCCTTTGACACCGAAGCTTGATTTGCTTTAAGTTCCGCCCTTACGGGTGGTGCGCGGCCGAGAACGGGTCGCGGCCAGGTGACGGGATCCCGGCGGATTGCCGGAGGTTCCAGGCCGACCGCCCCATGTCGCATCGGCCGTCCTCTGGCCTTCGGGTGACTCGCGACCCATGTTCGAATCGCTTGGTAAACTGGTGGTGCGTCGTGGTTGGCTAGTCGTCCTCGGTTGGCTGGCCCTGACCGCGTTGCTGAAGTGGACCGCTCCGCCCTGGGAGCAGGTCAGCCGCGACGACGACGTCCGTTTTTTCCCCGCCCACTTCGCGAGCGTCATCGGGCACGATCTGCTCGAACGCGGCTTCCCCCAAGACGCGGCCAGTTCCCAGATCGTGCTGGTCACCGAGCGGCCCGACGGCAAGTTGACCGACGCGGATCTGGCCTATGTCGAGAAGACCGCCGCGGACCTTTACAAGTTCGCCGAGGCGACCCCCTCGCTGGGACTCAAGAAGATCGACACGCACCGGACCCCGGTGATCGGCCCCAGGCTCGTCGGCGACGCCAAAACCGGGAAGGGCCAGGCGGTCCTGACGATCGCCTCGTTGAACAGCTCGTATCTGTCCAAGGCCGCCCGTTTGGCGGTCGACGCGATCCAGGAACACTTGAAGGACCGGCCTGACGCGCCGAAGGGATTGCGGCTGGCGATGACCGGCTCCGCGGTCGTCGGCCACGACATGAACACCGCGACCAACACGAGCATCCATAGCACCACCTACGCCACGATCGCCCTGGTCATCGCGATCCTCCTGGTGGTCTACCGCTCCCCCCTGCTCGCGTTGACCCCGCTGGTCACCATCGCGTTGTCGGTCTGGGTCTCGATGCTGGCGATCGCCTTGATGACCGAGATTCCGTTCCTGCGATTTCAGGTGATCAACATCACCAAGGTCTTCGTCGTCGTGGTCCTCTTTGGCGCGGGGACGGATTACTGCCTGTTCCTGATCGCGCGATACCGCGAGGAGTTGATTCGCGGCCGATCGCGGGACGACGCGTTGCGAGAGGCGCTCAGGCAGGTCGGCGGCGCGCTGGTCGCCAGCGCGGGAACGGTGATCCTCGGCCTGGGAATGCTCTGGTTCTCGACCTTCGCCAAGATTCAGTACACGGGCCCCGCGATCGCCCTGAGCCTGTTCATCGCCCTGACCGCCTCGCTAACGCTCGCTCCGGTGCTCCTGCACTGGCTTCGCGGCGCGATCTTCTGGCCGTTCCGGCAGCCCAGGCACGTCGCCGGGCACGATCCCGAGCGGGAAAGCGTCGAACAGATGCCCCTGTCCGGGTTCTGGTTCGGCGTGGCGGATCTGGTCGTTCAGCGCCCCGGGCTGATCCTGATCCTCTGCCTGGCCCCGATGATT